>JAFVQP010000155.1 GCA_017504735.1 Clostridia bacterium
AAAGAAAAATGCAATTTGTTCGGCTTGCGACGAAGTAATCTCGGGCGAGCTTAACGGACATTTCCCGCTTGTCGTATGGCAAACGGGTAGCGGTACGCAATCGAATATGAACGCAAACGAAGTTATTGCAAACCGCGGTAATGAAATTGCTGGTCAAAAGATTTTGCATCCCAACGACGATATCAATAAGAGCCAAAGCTCCAACGATACCTTCCCTACGGCAATGCATATCGCGGCTGTAATTGCTATTGAAGAGAAACTCTTCCCTGCAATGGACAAGTTGATTGCTACGTTAAAGCGTTTGGAAGCGGAAAACGAGGGGATTGTTAAGAGTGGTAGAACGCATTTACAAGACGCAGTTCCCATCGCGTTCTCGCAAGAAATCAGCGGTTGGACGAACATGATTGAAAAGACGAAAGCGCAATTGACGCTTGCGCTTGACGGTTTGAAAGAACTCGCGCTTGGCGGTACGGCGGTAGGTACGGGCTTAAATGCGCCTAAGGGCTTTGCCGAAGACGTTGCAAAACAAGTAAGCTTGCTGACGGGCAAAACGTTCGTAACGGCTGAAAACAAATACCATGCACTTACCTCGAAGGACGAGCTGGTATTTGCGCACGGTGCATTGAAAGCGCTTGCTTGCAACTTAATGAAAATTGCAAACGACGTACGTTGGCTTGCTAGTGGCCCGCGTGACGGACTTGGTGAAATTTTTATTCCAGAAAACGAACCCGGTTCTTCGATTATGCCCGGCAAGGTAAATCCTACGCAATGCGAATCGATGACAATGGTAGCGGTACAAGTTATGGCTAACGACGTTGCCGTTGGTATGGGTGCATCGCAAGGCAATTTCGAGTTGAACGTGTTTATGCCTGTAATTATTTATAATTTCTTGCAATCGGTACGTTTGCTTGCGGACGGTATCACATCCTTTGAACGCAACTGCGTAACGGGCATCAAGGCGAACAAAGAAAAAATGCATCATAACTTGTACAATTCGTTGATGCTTGTAACGGCGCTCAATCCGTATATCGGTTATGAAAATGCTGCAAAAACGGCAAAGAAAGCATACAAGGAGAATATTTCTTTGAAAGAGGCGTGCGTTGCACTTGGCTTCTTAACGGCGGAAAAATTCGACGAAGTGTTCCGTCCCGAAGAAATGGCTTATCCTCAAAAATAATACGACACAAAAAGAAAAAGGTAGCGTGAAGATATGAAAATCAGTTACTATCCCGGCTGTACGCTGAAAACGAAAGCAAAGCAATTGGATATAACGGCTCGCCGTTGTGCCGAAGCTTTGGGCGTAGAGATGGAAGAAATAGAAAATTGGCAATGTTGCGGTGCCGTGTATCCTATGGGTACGGACGAAATTGCAACGAAACTTTCCGCGGTACGCGCGCTGGATTACGCCAAACACAACGGGGGAAAACTTTTAACCCTTTGCTCCGCTTGTCACAACGTAATTAAGCGTACCAACGAAGATATGAAAAACAACGACGATATCCGTTTTAGGGCAAACAACTATTTGAAACTGTCCGAAGCGTATGCAGGCGAAACGGAAGTGTTGCACTATTTAGAGCTTTTGAAAAACGTTGTAGGTTTTGACAATATCAAAAAAGCGGTAAAAAAACCCATCAATCGCAAAGTTGGGGCATACTACGGCTGTCTTTTGCTTCGTCCCAGCGGAGTGATGGCATTTGATAATCCCGAAAACCCGACGATAATCGAAGATTTTATCCGTGCAATCGGCGGTACACCCGTAACGTATCCGTTCCGTAACGAGTGTTGCGGTGCATATGTGGCGTTGAAAAATGCCGACCTGCCCAAACAAAAGAGCCAAAAAGTTCTTACAAGCGCAAAGGAAAAGGGCGCGGAAGAAGTGATTACGGCTTGTCCGCTTTGTCTGTATAATTTGCAAGCCAACGGCAACGGCATTTTACCTGTAAAATACTTCACCGAGCTTCTTGCCGAGGCATTGGGGGTGCAAAATGACGAATAAAGAACAAATGGAAAACATTTCGCGCATCAGTGGTACGGACGTACGGAAATGTATGAAATGCGGTAAGTGTTCTGGACGTTGTCCTGCGTTTAAGGATATGGATATTAAACCGCATCAGTTCGTTTCTATGCTCGGTAAAGGCAAAATTGAAGAGCTGTTATCCTGCAACGCAATTTGGAACTGTTTATCCTGTATGGCTTGCGTCGAACGTTGTCCGCGTGGTGTAGCCCCCGCAAACGTAGTGGAAGCAGTACGCGATACAGTGGTGCGTATGCAAGGCGCAAATGGGATTAAGGCTGAGGATATTCCGCCTATCGTAGACGAACTTATCCCGCAACAGCTTTTGGTCAGCGCGTACAGAAAGTACAACAAATAATTAGGAAAAAATTAAAAAAGAGAGTGAAAGAATATGCAAAGAATAGGTGTATTTATTTGTTGGTGCGGTAGTAACATTTCGGCAACCGTAGACGTTGTGAAGGTTGCTGAGGTTATGAAAAACGAACCTGGCGTCGTTTATTCCGCAAATTACCAATATATGTGTTCGGAAAACGGACAACAACTCATTAGGCAGGCAATCAAAGAACATAACCTTACGGGTATCGTCATAGGTTCGTGTTCGCCGAGAATGCACGAGGCTACGTTCCGCAAGACGGCGGAATCAGCGGGACTCAATCCTTATATGGTGGAAATTGCCAATATCCGTGAACATTGTTCGTGGATACATAAGGATATGGACGAAGCAACGGAAAAAGCCATTGTCCTTGTGCGTACGGCAATCGCAAAAGTAAAACTCAACGCCCCCTTGCAAGCAGGGGAAAGCCCCGTTATCAAACGCGCGCTGGTTATCGGCGGTGGTATTGCGGGTATTCAATCGGCATTGGATATTGCGGATGCCGGTTTTGAAGTAGATATCGTGGAAAAGAACGCTACCATCGGCGGTAGAATGGCGCAATTGGATAAAACGTTCCCCACGCTCGACTGTTCGGCTTGTATTTTGACTCCGAAAATGGTGGACTGCGCGCAACACGAGAAAATCAATATCTTATCCTATTCGGAAGTAGAAGACGTAAAAGGTTTCGTTGGTAATTTCAACGTAAAAATCCGCCGTAAGGCAAGATACGTTGACGAAACAAAGTGTACGGGCTGTAAAGTTTGTATGGATAAATGTCCCTCGAAGAAAGGTTTGAATACCTTTAATATGGGATTAAATACTCGTCCAGCAATTCACATCCCGTTTGCGCAAGCAATTCCTAACGTTGCAGTTATCGACCCCGAACAATGTATCAAATTAAAGACGGGCAAGTGCGGTATTTGTCAAAAATTCTGCGGTGTAGGCGCAATCGACTACGAACAAAAAGATACGTTTATCGAACGTCAATACGGTGCTATCGTCGTAGCCACCGGCTTTAAGCCCATCGGCTTGGATAACTTTAACGAATATGGCTATCCGGAAAATAAAGACGTTATTACCTCCTTGGAATTGGAACGTTTAATGAACGCTGCCGGCCCTACCAACGGTGTCTTGCTTCGTCCTTCCGACGGGGAACATCCGAAATCTATTACCTTTATTCAATGCGTAGGTTCGCGTGATACCAGCGGTTGCGGTAAGCCGTACTGTTCGAAGATTTGTTGTATGTATACGGCAAAGCACGCTATGTTGATTCGTGAAAAATACCCCGATACCGAAGTACACGTATTCTATATCGACGTTCGTACCCCTGGTAAAAACTATGACGAGTTCTTCCGTCGTGCGGTAGAACAATACGGTGTGGACTATATCAAGGGTATGGTTGGTAAAGTTTACAATGAAAACGGTAAGTTGATGGTGCAAGGTTCTAACCTCATCGATAACGAGCAGGTAACGATTGAATCCGATTTGGTTGTCTTGGCTGCCGCTATCGAACCTGAACCTTCGGTTAGAAAAATTGCTACGTTGTTGACGGCAAGTATTGACACCAACAACTTCTTAACCGAATCGCATGCAAAGCTCCGTCCCGTAGAAAGCCCTACGGCTGGCGTATATCTTGCAGGTGTATGCCAAGGTCCTAAGGATATTCCCGAAACGGTTTCCCAAGCTTCTGCTTGTGCGTCGAAAGTTATCGGCTTATTAGTAAAAGATAAGTTAAAGACAAATCCTTGCGTGGCAATGCCTGACGAAATGATGTGTAACGGTTGTAGCCAATGCGCTAACGTTTGTGCATATGGTGCAATCACGTACGCGGATAAGGAATTCCGCGTAGGTGGCGGTAAAACCGAAGTTAGACGCGTTGCATCCGTAAACCCTGCAGTGTGTCAAGGTTGCGGTGCTTGTACGGTAACCTGTCCTTCGGGTGCAATGG
>JAFVQP010000156.1 GCA_017504735.1 Clostridia bacterium
CAATTTCGGAGGATTTTATGAATATTAAACCTTTATTCGACAAAGTTGTCATTGAAAGCGTAACGGTAGAAGAAAAGACGAAAAGCGGCTTCTTCCTCCCCTCTTCCGCGCAAGAAAAACCTCAAACCTGTCAAGTTGTAGCAGTTGGCCCTGGCGGGATCATTGATGGTAAAGAAGTAAAAATGCAGGTAAAAGTTGGCGACAAGGTACTTTGCTCCAACTATGCAGGTTCAAATTTTAAAGTTGACGGAAAAGAATTTACGATTATTAAACAAAGCGATATCCTCGCAATCGTAGAAGACTAATCATATAAAGGAGAATAGATATGGCAAAGCAGATTAAATATGGTGAAGACGCAAGAAAAGCTTTGGAAGCAGGCGTTAACGTTTTAGCGGATACGGTAAAAATCACCCTTGGTCCCAAAGGTAGAAACGTTGTACTTGATAAGAAGTTCGGCTCCCCCCTCATTACCAACGACGGTGTAACAATTGCAAAAGAAATCGAACTCAACGATCCTTTTGAAAATATGGGCGCACAGCTTGTTAAAGAAGTTTCCACCAAGACCAACGACGTAGCAGGTGACGGTACGACAACGGCTGTTGTTTTGGCGCAAGCAATCGTACGCGAAGGCTTGAAAAACCTTGCAGCAGGCGCTAATCCTATCATTTTAAAAGAAGGCATCAAGAAGGCTGTTGACGCAACGGTTGAACACCTCAAAGGTATCTCGAAAGCAGTTGAAAGCAACAAGGCAATTGAACAAACCGCTTCCATTTCTGCAGGTAGCCCTGAAATCGGTAGCTTGATTGCGAAAGCAATGGAAATTGTAGGCAAAGACGGCGTTATCACCGTAGAAGAAGGTAAATCCATGAATACCGAGCTTTCCACCGTGGAAGGTATGCAATTCGACCGTGGTTACGCTTCCGCATACATGGTAACGAACACCGACAAAATGGAAGCCGTTATGGAAAACCCCTACATCCTTATCACGGACAAGAAAATTTCTAGCTTGCAAGAGCTTTTGCCTATAATTGAGCCACTTGCTCAACAAGGCGCAAAATTGCTCATCATCGCCGAAGATATCGAAGGCGACGCTTTGGCGGCATTAATCGTAAACAAATTAAAGGGTGTATTTAACTCGGTTGCAGTAAAAGCCCCTGGTTTTGGCGATAGAAGAAAAGAAATGCTCCGCGATATCGCAATCCTCACCGGCGGCGAAGTTATCTCTTCCGATTTGGGACTTGAACTCAAAGAAGTTACCCCCAATATGTTGGGTAGAGCCGCTAGCGTTCGCGTTGACAAAGAAAACACCACCATCGTTGGCGGTGCTGGTGATGCAATGGCAATCAAGGACCGCATCCTTTCTATCAAATCTCAAATTGCGGAAACCAAATCCGACTACGATAGAGAAAAATTGCAAGAACGTCTTGCAAAGCTTGCAGGTGGCGTAGCTGTTATCAGCGTTGGTGCCGCTACGGAAGTAGAAATGAAAGAAAAGAAGCTCCGTATTGACGACGCATTGGCTGCAACGAGAGCTGCCGTAGAAGAAGGTTACGTTCCTGGCGGCGGTAGCGCACTCCTCTCCGCTGTTCCTACCGTTAAAAAATTAGTAGCGAGCTTGAATGGCGACGAAAAGACGGGCGCAGCAATCGTTTTGAAGGCATTGGAAGAACCTATTAGACAAATCGCCAAGAATGCAGGTTTGGATGGTTCGGTTATCGTAGATAAAGTGCTTTCTTCCAAGAAAGCGAACTTCGGTTTCGACGCTTTGAACAATAAATACTGCGATATGGTAGAATGTGGTATCATCGACCCTACCAAAGTTACTCGTTCCGTATTGCAAAACGCAGCGTCCGTTGCAGCAACCTTGCTTACGACGGAAAGCATCGTAACCGATATCCCCACCCCTCCTGCTCCTATGGCACCTGGCGGTGATATGGGCGGTATGTATTAATTAAACTACACCATTTTTAAAGGACAGGTCAATGACCTGTCCTTTCTTTTACAACATATTTTCCAAAATCAGCTTATCTGCAACAAGAGCGATAAATTCTGAATTGGTAGGTTTCTCATTTCCAAGGTAAATTCTAGCCCCGAAAATAGCGTTAATCGCATCAATCCTTCCCCTATTCCACGCAACCTCAATTGCGTGACGTATTGCACGCTCCACCTTGCTAGACGACGTACTAAACTTCTTTGCAATCGACGGATATAACTCCTTTGTCACACTATTAATAATATACGGACATTCAATTGTCATTTTGATACCTTCTCGTAAATAGGAATACCCTTTAATGTGAGGCGGTATGC
>JAFVQP010000017.1 GCA_017504735.1 Clostridia bacterium
CAATCTATTTTCTTGAATTTTAAAATTAATTTATTCTAAAGGAGAATGTTATGACATATGTAGAAAGAGTTTTAGACGATCTCAAAAATCGCAACCCCGGTGAAAAGGAATTTCACCAAGCGGCAACGGAAATTCTTTTGACCTTAGAACCCGTAATCAATGCCCACCCTGAATATGAAAAAAATGCCCTTTTGGAACGTTTTACCGAACCCGAACGCACCATTCTTTTCCGTGTACCTTGGGTAGATGATAACGGCAACGTTCACGTAAATAAGGGTTACCGTGTGCAATTTAACAGCGCAATCGGCCCCTACAAAGGCGGTTTGCGTTTTCACCCTTCCGTCAACCTTTCCGTAATCAAATTCCTTGGTTTGGAACAAATCTTGAAAAACAGCCTTACGGGGCTTCCCATCGGTGGCGGTAAAGGCGGCAGCGATTTTGACCCCAAGGGGAAATCCGACCGTGAAATTATGGCATTTTGTCAAAGCTTTATGAATGAACTCTACCGCCATATCGGCGCGGATACCGACGTACCTGCAGGTGATATCGGTGTGGGCGCACGTGAAGTGGGCTACCTCTTCGGGCAATACAAGCGTTTGCGCAACGAACACGTTGGCGTTTTGACCGGCAGAGGCTTGTCCTATGGTGGCTCCCTCATCCGTAAAGAAGCAACGGGGTATGGGTTGGTTTACATTACTGCGGAAGCAATGAGATTGCGTGGCGATTCCTTCGAAGGGAAAACTACCATCGTATCGGGTAGCGGCAACGTTGCCATCTATGCGTGCGAAAAAGCACAACAACTTGGCGCAAAGGTGGTAGCCATGTACGACTCTAACGGCTATATTTACGACCCTAACGGCATTCAGCTTGACGTGATTAAGCAAATTAAAGAAGTAGAACGCGCGCGTATTAAAGAATATGCGGCAAGAGTGCCTGGCGCGCAATACGTGGAAGGATGCAAGGGTATTTGGAATATCCCCTGCGACGTTGCACTCCCCTGCGCTACACAAAATGAAATCGACGGTGAAAGCGCAGCCGCACTGGTGAAAAATGGCGTAAAATACGTTGCGGAAGGTGCAAATATGCCCTCTACTTTGGATGCAATTGAAGTGTTCCAAGCGGCGAAAAATACCGTATATTTACCTGCAAAAGCGGCAAACGCAGGAGGCGTTGCAACCTCGGCATTGGAAATGGCGCAATCGTCGGGTAGATTGTATTGGTCCAGCGAAGAAGTAGATGCGAAACTTAAGACGATTATGATTAACATTTACCACAACATCGACAGCGCCGCAAAGCGTTACGGATATGAAGGCAACTACGTAATGGGCGCAAATATCGCAGGTTTTGAAAAGGTTGCGGAAGCAATGATGGCGCACGGCATTGTATAAAATATCACAGTAAAAATATCGGGCAGGTATGTTCAACGCATACCTGCCCCTTTCATTTTACATTATTTTCAAGTTTTCCACCCTATCAAATACAAAGTCTTCACGCACGTCAGGTTTGTTAAACGTTACCTTTACGTTATCCAAAGTCAACCCGTCAATGTGTCTAAAGAAGATGCCTCTCGCAGGCAAAAAACGCCCGTAGGTATTTACTTCGGGATAAGGTTGCGGCTCCTCGGGTACAATGGGATTAAATTCCTGCACGCCACCATCCAAATGCAATTCGACATTTCTCAAGGTGATATTTTGCAAAGGCTTACCCGCCAAACCACAAACGTTGCTTGTGATTTGCCAAGCACTACTTTCATCGAAGACATCCGACTTGCCATACCCAAATACCCCCATATCCCAAGGCTTTTGCAAGGTATCCCCTGCCACGTAGCTGTTATAGTTCCACTCCACAATTTCATATGGTTCGTAAGGGCCTTCTGCCACGATATTTTCCAAGGTAACGTTGCGGATTTGACCGATTTCACGCCCTGCCGGACCACGCATACGCTTGCCCACGTGGATAAACAACGGTGCGCCTACGTTTTTCATCCTAACGTTACGGATGGATATTCCATCCACGATGGCACCATCCACGCTTTCAATTGCAATCCCTGTAATACGGGTTTCACGAATATCAATGTTTTCAATATCGATATTGTAAAATCCCCCATTGGTTTCCGTACCAAACTTAATCGCGCTGCAACGGCTCTTTAAGCGACAATTCCATACGCGGATATTATCGCATACCCCCAGACGATTGAGGGTATAGGAAGTTTTAAACACAATACCATCGTCGCCAGCCTCAATATCACAATCGTGAATGCGAACGTTTTTCGAGTTATCGGGACTTACCCCATCGATATATACACGCATGGTTAAATGATGCACGTCCACGTTTTCACAGCCTGCAAAATACACAGCCAAATCGGTTACGTTATCGATTTTTAAGCCGCTAATCTCAACGTTGACACATTCTTTTAAAGCAATGCATTTCGGCCCTCTATGTACTATATCGCGGACATTATCTTCGTCCCAAACGGAACGCATATCAATTGCACCTTCGCCGTAGATGGCGATATTTTCACACCCTTTCGCAACAAACATCGAGCAATCGAAATAGCTATGCGATGCGTCTTGGTATAAAGGATAGTCTATCTTTTCTTGCGGTGCATAATCGTAAAAGCTAGGCGCGCCTAAAATTAATGCGCCTTTTGCAATGTGAATACGCACGTTGCTCTTCATAAATACGGTTGCCAATACGTACATACCTTCAGGAAACAGGATCGTACCGCCCCCTACCGCATGACAATCGTCAATCGCCTTTTGCAAGGCTGCCGTACAAAGCGTTTCACCATCAGCAATTGCGCCATAATCCAACACGTTGAATATCTTTTCGCTCATAATGTTCTCCGTTAAGCTTTTACTGTAAATAATTGTACCATATTGTGAAAATTTCGTCAAGTGAATAAAAGCAAGATATCCTCGGCAAACGCCGAGGATATCCGTTTTTAAGCCGTTAAGCTTTTGTCAACGAGAATTATTCGTTGTCTTCCTTCTTTTTAAGAAGTGCTACTGCTGCGATACCAAGAGCTGCAACGCCGCCTGCAATACCGCCAACTACGCCGGAGCAACCAGGGATCATGCC
>JAFVQP010000157.1 GCA_017504735.1 Clostridia bacterium
ACCCAACGAGGAACAGAGAAAGGTCATAGAAGATTTAGACAACGACCTCATTCTTTTTGCCAGCGCGGGTACGGGGAAAACGTTTACCGTGGCAAAACGGGTCAGTCAAATCATACAAACCAAGCGGGCAAAACCCGAACAAATCCTTTGTTTAACCTTTACCACCAAGGCTTGCGATGAAATGCGTGAGGACGTCGCGCGGTACGTTGGGCAAGCCGCTGACGAAGTAGAGATCCGCACGATCCACGGTTTTTGTTATCAATTGATGCGCGAAGAATCCCGCCAAAAAGGGGCGCGCTATTTAGATGCGATTGTTTGCGACGAAGTGGATGCGGAAGAACTGCTCAAGAGTATTCTTGCTTCACAGTATGCTTTGTGGGAATATGGGAAATCGGACGTCGATGAAGACGATCTGCCTGATACGCAGTTTGATATTTTTCAAAAAGAGGGCAAGCTGCGCAATTTTGTCAGCGCGTTAAAACACGTGCGTGAGGAGCAAGGCTTTTACACGGAAAACGAAACGGACGATTACCAAAAAGCCTTTGATTTTTATGCAAAGCATCACGTCGAGGCATACCTGCAAGCAATCTCTATTTCGGTGAAAGGGCGTACCCATGTATGCGATCAAGCTTTTGAGGATGCGATGAAAAAGCACGCTGGTCGGCTGTTGTTTGCTTATCACGATTACCTTCGGCAAAGCAATCGGGTCGATTACGACGATTTGATTTTATTCGCCTGCAACGCTTTAAAAAATGCGGAAACCCGCGCGCGTTGGGCGGCAAGGTATGCCTATATCATCGTCGATGAAATGCAGGATACCAGCCTGCTCGAATATAAAGTTTTAAAACAACTTTTTGGTAAAAACCGCGTTATGATGTGCGGAGATTTTTTCCAATCGATTTACGGTTGGCGCGGTGCCAACCCGCAATACGTCTTAGAGGACTTTATTCAAACCAGGCAAGCGAAAATATATATGCTGTCGCAAAATTACCGTTCTACCCAAACGTTAACCGCGGCAAGCTTTGGATACCTTTGCGCTACGTACCCCAATCTCGTGGGAAAATATTGTCCAAAGGACATTGTAATTGGCAACAAAACCGAAGGGGATAAAATTCTCTGTATGGGGTTTGACAATCGCCGAGAAGAGGCGGAACAAATCTATCGATATTTACGAAAATGTGTTGCACAGGGGGTTTCTGCTTGCGTGATCGCGCGGTCGAATTTTTACGTTTCTATGCTTGCGCGCGCTTTTGAAGATTGTAACGAGGGGTATCCCGAAGAGGAGCGGCTGCGCTTTTTTACCGCAGAAGAGGATCAGCAATTTTATCGAAATACAATCGTCAAAGACGTGGTTTCGATGATCAAGCTGCTGTTAAATCAGACTGATCGTATCAGTATGGAACGGATCGCGGAAAAATACGTACGCCTGGTGGGGATGAAAACGATCGAGACTTTACGGTTGCAAAATCGCATCGGTGCATCCATTATTTCTTTCCTTGACGAGCAGACGTATTTGTACAAAGATCCATACCATGTACTGATTGAAGCCTTTCACAAGGGGAATATCATCGTCTATGATACCGAAACGACAGGGCTTGATTTAGGTAAGGATGAGATGGTGCAGCTTGCCGC
>JAFVQP010000158.1 GCA_017504735.1 Clostridia bacterium
CGTGGAATGAAAATTGTTCACGAACTGCTGTTTCGCCGATACCATATTTTGTAACGCATTGTTATTAAGACAATTGATAATCTCCGTTTTCGTTACGGTAAAGTCTGTCCATACGTTCGTTTGCAAGCTTTTTGACACGTTAAAGATTTTCAGCTCTCTCATTAAATCTTCTCCGTGCTTGATTAAAATCCTAACGGTCAGCGTTTCTATTTCATCATAAATATCCGCAAGTTCCTCGCTCGTTTTATTAAAGCGCACGACCATGCAATTATCCACTTTCCGCAAGGCTGCATAACCAACCCCACTCGCAACTACGCCCTTGCCGTCTGTGTAGGTATCTAATAGTTCACCCCTTGTCCCTTCCTCCTTAAAACGAGTTGCCCCCGCAAGGCAATAGGTACTTAAAAGATCAGAAAAGTCTTCTAATACCACTTCACTCGAAATCTCAGGGCCGTTTTGCGAACTGCTCTCGGTAGAATTATTTTTCTCTTTATTGGCATCGCAACCGCACAGACTTGCAGTCAATGCGATAAGCGAAATTATCCAACATAAAATTCTCTTCATTGTTTGGATCCTTTACTTGGAAATACCAGATGCAGCCAACGCAGCGTTAAAGGAGTTGCTGTCCCATTTCGCCAACGTTTCATCGAAAAGCGATTGCGCCGTTCTCCCACTCATAAGCTCGTTGTGCCACTTCTCCGCAGCGATAACGCTCACGCCGCCGTACGTACCAAGCGGATACGTACTGCCCTTTCTCAAAACGTAAATTTCTATATTTTCCGAATTGAGATAGCCAAGTCTGTCTTTGTGGAACTGGGACAACGAGTTAAATACGTCGGGGTGCGTTTTGCTCAAATCACACTTGAAGTCAATCGTAGAACCGTTCGTACCCTTTGCGTACTGTGCAATGCCTTCATTTGTAGCCATAAAGCGCAAGAAATCGATTGCCACGTCTTTTGCATCAGCATAGGAAGGAACGATTGCCGGCGCAGGGCCAACCGTACCGACGACGCCCCTTGCTTCCAAAATTTTATCGAAATCCTCTTGGCTTACTTCGTAACCCTCACCTTTCAGTTCAGCCAAACCGTTGTCGATTGCTTTTACAAGGGCGGAAAGCTCTGCATCGGTTTCGATCGTATCGCACAATTCGATTACTTTGCTAAGAATAGGCATTCTCATCATCGTAACCTCGGAAGGATTCAAGCCGGCTTGCTGCAACTTATTGAAACTTTCTTTATTTTCGTCAATGAAATAGTCTCCGTTGTAATGGAAAACAGCTTGGCCCAGGTAGAACTTTTGCTGCGCAAGCGTGTACGCATCGTTATTAACAACGTTCACGTCATAATAACCGTTGTTCTTATTAAGAATTTTGCTAAGGAATTCGAGGGCATACAATCTGCCTTTCTGTTTGAATATATTCACAGAAATCGCGCCTCTGTCAATACCGTTGAAATAATTGTCGTACGCTTCCACACCATTGTATTGCGCCCACAAAACTTCTAAAATACCGCCTTCCTTGCTCCAATAAGACGCGTCGTTACCCCATA
>JAFVQP010000159.1 GCA_017504735.1 Clostridia bacterium
GATTGTCAACCAAATTGCCGCATACTTGATTTCAAGTCTATCGGATAGGTTATCCCTATGTACCATCAGCCGTTTTACGTTCTTCTTTGCCTCATCAAATAGAGCGCAAAGCTTTTCAATGGGGATTTTTGCCACGAAGTCGGCGAATTGCTTTCCCGTATGACCGTAGTGTTTCTGTACGGTACTCTTAATAAGTTCCGCAGTAGGTGCGTCAGGAGTCCAAGTGATACCTTGCGTTTGCAGAACGCGAACTTGCAAGCCTTGATTTTGACAGGAATCGTCTTGTATGGGTGTTTCGCTGGAAACAACGATTACGCCACTCCAAGACGGGCGAGCTTCTTTCACGTCGCCTTCCGAATTACAACGGCTTCTTCCTTGCCCTGTTGCAAGGGTGTAAATGAGATTTGGTAGGTTGAGATAGGGATTTGTAGTGGCATCGTCCAAAACAATGGGCAAGCCGTTGATACCTTCCAAGCTCGCATACAACGCGTTTGTCGTTGCGTGAAAGGTATGAATCAAACCGCTACCGTTTTTGGGAATCGGGCAAGCGAACGGGCTAACGAGCAACTGCTCAATGGTCGTTTTACCCGTACTCGAAGCCCCGCAAAGGTTGATGATGATTGTGCCGAAATCGTATTCCTCTTTCAGCCGTGAAACCACGACGGCAGAATAGCCGAGCGCAAGCCCCAACGCAAGCGTGGGAACGGGCAACACTACGTCGCGCAAAAAGTCCGTGTACGCTGTTGCGTTTCCTTTGACGAATTGCACGTTGTTTTTCGCGTAGTACGACGGGATTCCGTTCACGTCGTTCTTTTCATAGAGAAAAAGAACGTCGCCGTGGTGGTTATACCAACCCAAGCCATAGTGCCGATATTCGATACGGCGAGCTTGAATACAATGCCTGTATTCCTCAAACAGATAGCACGGAATTAAATTTCTGTACGTAGGCGGAATCAACAGTCTATTCGCCGCAAGCTTCCCCATCAACGATTGATAATCGTGTATATCGCTAATGGGCAGGTCGAACGAAAATTGTTCGAAGTTGTGGTCGTTTACTTCAATGTGAAGTAAGTCAGAAACGCCGCTCTTATCCAAAGAACGGATAATTTTGGATACCCAAAACGCCACGCACACGTCGTACGTACTTGCGTATTGGGGGTCTTGGCTGATGTCATCCATACAGCCGTTTGAAAGGTTTAATTTGAGCATTGTTATTGCTCCTTTTAAAATAGAAATTTAATAGAACACTATACCTTCGATCAGGCTGTTCGCGTTACCCTAACTGTTAGGTTTTGTCAGAATAATACGCGCGCACGCGCGCGCATGCGCTCGCGAACGAGTATCCTATAATAGGTTGTCCCGAAAAGAGGCGTTTCTACCCAAAAATACGGTGGACTACCGCAAACCTTACCCTAACTGTTGGGATTTCATCAAAAAAAGTAGCTTTTGACGGCTACTTTTCTTTGATTTTTGCTCCGACTTCTACGCCGCCGCTTACGAAGCGACAGAGCTTTTCAGGCATTTTCTTGTCCGTTATGAAGTTCTTAAACCCCACGCCCACGCGCACGACTACGCGCACGCTTGGCTCTATTGTATATACCTTGCCGTTTAAGGGGGATTTCCAGTCCTTCTTTCCCGCAACCTTTTTGCCTTCAATCGTCAGGTAGTTCTTTTTAATAACCCGATATCCCATTTTCACGTACTCCATTGTCAATTTCTGTTCTTCTTCGATTACCGACATAACGTCCGTTAACCGTAAGCCCAATTTTTGAGCAATTTGTCTTGCCGTGCTCATTTGGTCGATTGTTTTCACCGCTTCGTGTGCGGTAGGTTCTTTCTTTGTTGCTTGTTTCTTGGTTGCCATTTTCTTTGTTCCTCCTGTTAGTATTCATAGACAAACAGCATTGTGCTGTGGTCGCCGTCGTCGATTACGTAGATTTTTTCGTTTAAGATTTCTTCGTATTCGGGGCGGTAATTGGTATAGTGTACGTTTAGCATAGGCGGCTGTTCCTGCTCGTGGTGTACGGCAAGGATTTCCCCGTCAATTTTCTTGAACGTGAACACTTGTAGATAGTCAATTTTCTCATTTGCAAACAATACCCGTGCGTCGACCGAAGTCCATATCAGGCGTTGTAAGTCTTGCGGTACACGCTCATCGATTCCGCACGTTACGTAGCGTTTTTCTCTCTCAAACATTCCGTTTCTCCTTGTGAATTTTTTGGTTGCCCGAAGTAGGGCGAGAAATTGCCCAAATTTGGACGTTTTCTATGCGGGATAGCCCCCCGTAATAGTAGGCGGGGAATTGCCACGACTCGGCATAGTTTTCTCACAATAGCGGCACGCGCTCAAAGTATATGATACCGCCGCCGTCATCCGAGAAAACGAATACGCTTTGTTTCCAATACGCGCCGTCAAGAGTGTTAATAATCCTGCTGTATTCGGGCGCGCAGTTCGATAACGCATATTCCTTTTCCACTTGCTTTGCTTCGGCTTTGCTTTCGGCTATTATTAGATACGCCGTTGCTCCGCCTTGGTTTACTTCTTCCACGGCTTGCATTTGGTTTTCTGCTTCCGTTTTTAGTTCGTTTGGGGTGTTTGCACGTAGCAGGTATGCGACGAGTTCGCCCATCGTTTGAAATTTTTTCATTGATTTTCTCCTTTTTGACATAGTAAAAGGGCTGACGGTTGTTCGTCAGCCCTTAATTGCTTGTATTGTTGCTATTTAGTTGTTCTCAATTCCCGTAAAGCTCTTGAAATTGCTCCTTGGTTATGAATAACTGTATATCCCTTGCGCCATTACTTGATTGAACGTAGCCTTTATCTTCCATCCATTGAACAATTTTTCGGGCGTGTGAATACCCGATAGAGCATTTTCTTTGAATGGTGGATATGGTCGGGTTTTCCTCATCCAAAAGCACCGACAACGCTTGGATATACAAAGGGTTAATTTCTTGCATTTTCTTCGCTCCTTTCGCTTTCTATCCATAGTTATAATATATGGTTATAGTAGTATAGTTTCTATGTCGGTTAGATTGTTGTATCATGAGTTGCTCCGTACAATACAATTTGTTTATACATTGTCGACGGAGATGCATCAGATGAAACTATATTTTCGAAAATATTTTTGGTTATAGGCCCCAAATTTTCATTATTCCTTATTGCTACTTTTATTGCTTCTTTGATAATTTCAAACTCTTTCTGGGTGTAGGGTTCAGCACTTTGAAGTATACGAACTATTTTTTCTATCGTATCGGCTTGTTCTATAACATGCTTCAACTCTTCTCTATCTTGAAGTTCTTTTGTGACACTCAAAATGGTACTTTTAAGGGC
>JAFVQP010000160.1 GCA_017504735.1 Clostridia bacterium
AACTGCAGAAGGGGAAGGCGTTGTAACGGGTTTTGCGACGGTAGATGGTTATCCGTTCTATATTATTGCGCAAAACTATGCAGTAATGAAAGGTGGCATGTCAAAAGCAAATTGTGAAAAGATTGCAAAATGCTTGGATGCTGCTGAAAAGAATTATACGCCCGTTATCTATCTTCTCAATACGCAGGGGGTACAAATTGGGGAAGGCGTTTGCGTATTGGAAGGCTTAGGAAAGCTTTTGATGCGTAGCACGCAATTAAAAGGTGTCGTTGCACAGTACGCTATTGTCAACGGCGACGTGTTCGGTTCGGCGGCAATGCTTGCTGCTATTGCGGATTTTACCTTCTTTATTGAAAACAAGAGTGTGCTTTCCGTAAATAGCCCCTTTGTATTGTCTGCGAAAGCGAATAAAAACCTCTCGAAAGATGAGGTGGGCAACGCAAAAGCTTTGGCAAAGTCGGGTATCCCTACTTTTGAATTGGCTGATATGGAAGCTGTGCGCGAAAAAATTGTTGAAATCAACGATTTGTTGTCAATTCCCACTGTGGAAGCGGAGTTGAATCAAAGCGTGCCTGCGTTGAATGTAGAAGTATCGACGAGCTCTTTGCTTACGATGTTTGAAAAAGCCATTGAAATCAATGCGTTGAACGAGCCTGAGGTGAAAACGGTGCTTGGGCGTATCGGCGGGATCGCTGTGGCGGCGCTCATCTTCGACGGCGCAGAAAACGGTGTAGAGTTGACGGCTGAAAAGATGGCAAAGATTAAAGTATTTTCCGAACTTGCTTGTTGCTATGGTTTGCCTTTTATTACATTTGCGGACGTTAAGGGGATTTGCCCTTGTATGCAGGCGAATAATAGCCGTGTAATGAAGGAAACTGCTGAATACTTGTCAATGCTTGACACAATTGATACTGCAAAGATTGCGGTTGTATATAAGAAGGCGATTGGCTTGGGGTACTCCTTGTTTGCCTCGAAGTCGGTTGGATTTGACTATACTTGTGCATTCGCAAATGCAAGCATCGCTCTTTTTGACGGTGCGCAAGGGGCGCAGATTGAGCTTGGTGATGAAAAGATTGACAGGGCTTCTTTGGCTGCTAGATATTCGCAGGAAAACTCCGATCCGATTCACGCTGCTAAGAATGGTTACGTTGATGCGATTATCGAGCCTCAGTTTGTAAAGCAATATTTGATTGCGGCATTGCAAATGCTTGCGAAATAAGAGGTGCGTATGTTGACAAATTTATTGACAAGCGCAACCTTGCCTGAGGGCTATCAAAAGGTATCGATTGGCACGTCGGCATTGTACGCTTTAATCGGTTATGCGGTAGTTTTTGCAGGTATTGCGTTTTTGATTTTTATCGTATGGCTTGTAGGGAAAATCGTATCAAAGCCTAAGGCTATGCCCAAGCAAGCGGCAAGCGATGATAAAGTTGCATTGGACATTCCTATGCAGTCGGTGAGTGCCGAGGATGAGGTTGACGAGGAAACCGCGGCGGTTATCATGGCGGCGTTGATGGCGTATTATGAAACAAATTATCCTAAATGTGAATTTACAATAAAAAGAATTAAGAGAGTAAGGAGAAATGATTATGCGTAATTTTGTATTAAATGTAAATGGTAAAACCTTTCAAGTTAGCGTAGAAGAAGTAGCGGCTGGTGCTTCTGCTCCCGTTGCAATGCCTATTGCTGCACCTGTTGCACAGCCTGCTGTGGCTGCTGCGCCTAAGGCAGTTCCTACGAGCGGTGAACAAGTAAAATCTCCCTTTCCCGGCTTGATTAAGAACCTTTTGGTTGCAGAAGGTGCAACGGTTAAAAAAGACCAACCTATTTTGGTTTTGGAAGCAATGAAGATGGACAACGATATCGTTGCGCCTTGTGATGGTACTGTAAGTTTCCAGGTTGCAAAGGGTGCAAATGTAGAATCTGATGCCGTTTTGGCGGTTATTGGTTAAGGAAAGGCATAAAGGAGTATTATTGTGTTAAATAACTTACTCGCAGATATTGGCGGTATGTTTAAAGGATTGTGGGAATCATCAGGGCTTTACAGCGGTATGTGGCAAAATTATGTTATGATTTTGATATCGTTTGTCTTGATGTATCTTGCGATCGTAAAGAAATTTGAACCGCTTTTGTTGTTACCGATTGCATTTGGTATGTTTCTGATTAACCTGCCGGGTGCCTATAAGATCCTTTGGGGTACGTATACGGAAGGCGTGGAGCACACCTACGAAAACGTGGAGAATAGAGGGCTTTTGTGGTACTTATTCTTTGGCGTACAAAACGTTATTTACCCTCCGCTTATTTTCCTTGGGATTGGCGCAATGACGGACTTTGGCCCGTTGATTTCTAACCCTAAGAGCATGTTGATTGGTGCCGCTGCGCAGCTTGGTATTTTCTTGACGTTGATCGGTGCAGTTGCGCTCGGTTTTGACCTTGCTGCGGCTTGTTCTATCGCGATTATTGGTGGCGCAGATGGCCC
>JAFVQP010000161.1 GCA_017504735.1 Clostridia bacterium
GTCCGTTTCACTGTAAGCGGCTTCGTACAGGCTGTCCAACGTTGTCCAAAGGTTCTCTTCATCGATTGCCAAAGGCTTTGCGATATTAATCAAGCCGTTTGCGGTCTTTTGCAAACCTTCTTCCGCCATCAAACGCTCCTCAAACAGCTTTTCACCAGGTCTTAACCCCGTACAAACGATTTGAATATCCACGTTTGGTTCTAAACCCGACATTTTAATTAGGTTGTATGCCAAATCGTAAATTTTTACAGGTTCGCCCATATCCAAAACGAAAATTTGACCGCTTTGCGCATATGCGCCTGCTTGCAGTACGAGGGAAACTGCCTCGGGAATCGTCATAAAGTAACGAATAATATCCTTGTGCGTTACCGTAACGGGGCCGCCGTGGGCTATTTGTTTCTTGAACAAAGGAATAACCGAGCCATTTGATCCAAGCACGTTACCAAAACGCACCGCAACAAAGTTTGTATGTTTGCTATGACGGCCGATTGTTTGAATAATCATCTCGCAAATACGCTTGGTTGCACCCATGATGTTGGTGGGATTTACCGCTTTATCCGTGGAAATTTGCACGAAGGTATCCACCTTAAATTCCTCTGCCGCACGCGCAACGTTCAACGTACCGAATACGTTATTTTTTACCGCTTCGTTGGGGCTAGTTTCCATCAAAGGCACGTGTTTATGCGCCGCTGCGTTAAACACGATTTGCGGACGATAGGTTTCAAACACGTTGCGTACCTTGCCCTTATCACGAATACTCGCAATCAGGGTCACTAAGTTCAAACGAGGATATTTTCCCTTCAATTCCTGCTCGATATCGTATGCGTTATTTTCATAGATGTCCAAAATAACGAGTTCGGCAGGGTTGTGGGAAGCAATTTGACGGCAAAGCTCGCTACCGATGGATCCACCGCCGCCCGTAACAAGTACGCGCTTATGCTCGATGTACCCCATAATTTCATCCAAATTAACGCTCTTTTGCTCTCTGCCAAGCAAATCAGCCACGTCCACAGGACGAAGTTTTGACACGGACAACTCACCGCCCGTCAACTCGTTCAATTCTGGCATTAACTTAATGGGGCAACCGCATTCTTTGCAATGCTGTAAAATTTCACGGAGCAAAGCCTTCTCAGCTGAAGAAATGGTAATAAAGATTTCGTCAACGTTGTAACGTTTTACAAATAATTTTACATCCTCTACCGTACCGACAACGCGGGCATCGCCTATGCGTTTGCCTATGTATTTTTCGTCCATATCCAAGATGCAAACGGGTTTATACTTATTGTTACCATCTTTTGTAATATTGGTAATTAAAGTAAACGCATCATCGTTAAACCCGATAATAAGCGCATTTTTTTCCTCTTTACGCATCATCGAATCGATAAAACGGCGCGCAGAACGCAAGAAGCGCTTCGAAAAACGGAACGTACCGATAAAGCCCATCAAAAGCACCGCATAAATCCCCATAACCCTATAAGAAAAGGCATTATCAAGAACCCACGCTGAATTAAACATGTTAGCAATCAACACAAAAATGATATTGAGCGCACCAACCAATGCGGACAACACGACAATACGCATTGCCTCTGGCATACCAACGGATGAAAAACTGAGCGAATACATGTTAAGCGCAGTAAATAACAACAAAACAAACGCAACGTTTACAGCGAGCCAAGCCCAAAACGCAACGTTTGTCAAAAAGCTAAATTCCGCACCCCAAGTAAGAAAGGTAAATGCGCAAATCGCCGAAAAAACAACCAACGCTGCATCGATAAAATATACGATGCAACGAAGAAGTGTACGATGATTACGCAACCAATTAGTAATAGACATTTCTGCCCCCATAGAAAATTATTTAAGCACCTCGACTATTCTAGCATATACCCGCGCGAATGTCAAGACGTATTTTTAAATTAATTTAAAGTTTAACGCATTTTCGCAACGATATGCCTTGCATATGCGGTGGCCACGTCCTGCCCCGTCACCTTTTCAAAGCCTTCAAAGAAGGCATTTGAGTTCACCTCACAAAGTACGGGCCCTTCCTTCGTTTCCAATAAATCTACACCGCAATAATCAAGCCCAAGGCTCTTTGCCGCTTTCTCCGCAGCTGCGAGATATTCTTTCGGCGGATCGACCTTTTTACCAACTCCACCAAGCTCGATATTCGAGCGAAACTCACCTTCCTGCGCAACACGCTCCATACAGCCAAGCGCTTTACCGCCAACTACGATTACACGAATATCACGCCCATGCGTATCGGCTACATATTGTTGATAAAAATGTGGTTCGTATAACCATTCCTGCGCAATTGTCTGCAATTCGGACATACCGTGTACGAGGTGAACACCTGCGCCAAAAGAACCATAGCTCTTTTTCACCACCAATGGAAAGCATAATTGTTTCGCCACGTTATTCAAAAAGTCAGCGTTTGGAACAGCATTTTTTGTATAGCAAAGCGGAGAAGGAATTGTCTTTACCAAGCGCAATCCACTGTCGGTCAACGCCAAATAGGTCAACAGCTTATCGTCGCAGACCTCTACGGCTTTCGCGCAGTTGAAAAGACGCATACCCGCTTTTTCCAACATACGGCCTAAATACTTATCCTTGTCCAAATATACAACAAAGTTATATTTTGCAAGCGGCGTTTCTACTTCACCGTTTTGCGTAAGCAAGGCATACGCTTCCCCATTTTTCAAAAGGTCACATTCTACCCCTTCCGCTTGTATCGCTTTTTGGATTTTTTCACCCTGCGCGTAAAATTTTTCCGCACTAGGAAAACCATTGATAATTACGACTCCTCGCATACCTGCCCCCTTCATTTACTGGGCATTTAAATCGTAAAGGTATTTCAACCCCTTCAACGTCAACAGTTTATCAACAACGTCAATACATTCGATTTCCTTAGAAATAACGTTGCTAAAGCCACCCGTTGCAATTGTCTTTACAACAGGGCATTTCAGTTCCTTCTTGATGCGTTTTACCATATATTCTACCAAGCCTGCAAAGCCAAAAACAATACCTGCCTGCATATTGGTTACCGTATTTTTTGCAATAACACTGGAAGGAGCCTCGATTTCTACACGCGGTAATTTTGCCGTACCGTTGACAAGGGAGTCAAGCGACCCTTTGATACCAGGCGCAATTACACCGCCGATAAATTCGTTGTTGGCATTGATAATGTTAAACGTCGTTGCCGTACCAAAATCGATAACAATCATGGGGGTGCCGTCGCCGTATCCAACGATTGCGGACACACAGTTTACAATACGATCCGCACCTACTTCACGTGCATCGTCACAGCGGATATTCAACCCACTCTTCAACCCGGGCGCAATATGCAAAGGCTTAATGTGTAAATATAAATCGCACATTTTATCCACCGTA
>JAFVQP010000162.1 GCA_017504735.1 Clostridia bacterium
ATACTGCCGCAGTTTTCAAACGCGCTTTCTTCGATATATTTAACGTTTGCGCCGCCTGTGATCGACCGCAAATTGCCGCAATCTTTAAACGTGTCTGCACTGATCGTATCCATGCTGTCAGATAAAATGACCGCCTCAAGATTATGCGCCCCTTTAAACGCGCCTTTATTGATTTGAGTAACGACGTCGTTGAACTTTACCTCGTTCACTACGGTGCAGTCCTTAAACGCTTTGCTGTGGATAACGGGCATATCCGTAATCTCAACCGTCTTGTATACACCGCTGTCGCAAGTAATGGTGTAACCCAGCGTCGATTTATGACTCTGTTCGCGCGTTTTTCCGATGAAAGGCAATTGTAAGTAACTTACCTCGCTGCATCCCTTAAACGCGTTTTTGCCCATCGTTTGGATGCTGTTGGGAATAATGACCTCCGTCATTGCGCTGCAATTCTCAAAAGCGCTCTTCCCGATGGAATTGAGTCCGTTGCCAAAAGTAACGTTTCTCAATTCGTGACAATCTTTGAATGCTTCGTCCCCGATATTTGCAACGCCCTCAAGCCCCGCAACAACAGCAAGGGAGGAACAACCGTTGAAAGCACTGTCGCGGATAACGTCCACATTAGCCCCTAAGGCCACGCTATTAACCCAAGTACAATCTTGGAATGCCGCTTCCCCAATCGTGACCGCGCTGGAAAGATCCAATTTTTCCAACGAGCCGCACGCTTGAAACGCTTTTGCCCCGATTGTCTTTACGCGTGAAAGATTGTCGATCTGATTAAGCGACCAACATTCTAAAAAAGATTTCTCACCTATGCTTTCAATCGTGGTAGGCAATTGAATGCGCTTTAATTGATTGCAGTTGACAAAAGCCTTTTCTTCGATTACCGTAATACCTTCGGGTAAACGAATGGATTCTAACTGTTCACAATTTAAGAAGGTTTTTTTATTGATTCTGGATATATTAGAGGAAAGTTGTACGTCTTGCAACGAACGACAATTCACGAACACGTGCGCGTCCATTTGCTCTACCGTTTCAGGAACAATGACGATCTCCATCTCATCATGGAAGAATGCGCCGCGGTCGATTTCCACAACCGTCTTCCCGTCAATCATCTCGGGGATTGCTACAATCTTCGCCTCTTTATCCACAAGCCCTGCAATGGCAACTTGGTCGTTGCCGAGGTTTCTGTAATACACCAAATCGTCGTATCCGTCGTATCTTTCGTAGAAGAAGGATATAGAACCTATGGAAAAGAGTGAGAATACCGACAACATTAATATCGTCTGACGCACAGGTCTTGTGTAGAATACGTAACCAGGGCGTTTCTTCTGTCTGAGCCTTGCTCTAAATCCTGCCCATACAACGGTGCCGACAACAACCGCCCATATACCCAATAGGATAAAAATCAACGTAGTCATGGGCTGGTTTTTTAACAGTGTATACTGATAATAATATCCAACGACCGCGGAAGCAAGCATTGCCGCGCCGCCATGGATAAAAGGATATATTTTATAACGCGTATCTCTCTTTCTTGCAAGGTCTTCCTTGAATGCCGCGTTCAGCTCCTCTATCAAATCTTTTAAATAATGATCAAGGAGCATATTTTTCAATTGATATATATTGAATTTACGGATATCGTTTAAATAATGGATCCCGTTTTGTTTCAAAATTTCTGCGTCCTTTTTCGAAAAGATCCCACC
>JAFVQP010000163.1 GCA_017504735.1 Clostridia bacterium
AAAAAGATTATTGCAGGGCCTGCGGAAGGTACGGCAATCGGTAACTTGATGATGCAAATGGTTGGTTGCGGAGATATTAAGGACGTGGCTGAAGGTAGACAAATCATCAAAAATTCGTTTGACATCAACGAAGTTTGATAACCGCTTAAATGAAAGAAAAAAATAAATTATATTATATATAATGTAGTAAGGAGAAAAATATGTCCAGATACGAAGAAGCTAAAAAGATTTATGCACAGTTCGGTATAGACACGGAAAAGGCAATGGAAAGACTTGCTAAATTGTCCGTAAGCGTACACTGCTGGCAAGGCGACGACGTTATCGGCTTCGACGGAAGCGATTCGTTGTCGGGTGGTATTCAAACGACGGGTAACTATCCCGGTAGAGCAAGAACCCCCGAAGAACTGTTTGCCGACTTGACGACGGCGTTCAAGTTGATGCCCGGTAAGAAGAGAGTAAACGTACACGCATGCTATGCGCTCCTTGGTGAAGATAAGGGTAAGGTGGATAGAGACGCGTACGAATACAAGCATTTCGAACCTTGGGTAAAATGGGCAAAGGAAACGGGTTTGGAAGGCGTTGACTTCAACCCCACGTGGTTCTCGCATCCTATGATGAAAGACGGTTTGTCCTTGTCCTCTCCCGATGAAACGGTTAGAAAGTTCTGGGTAAATCACGGTAAAGCTTGTATGAAAATTGCGGCGGAAATCGGTAAAGCAATGGGTAGCCCCTGCTGTGTAAACCTTTGGGTTCCCGACGGTACGAAAGATATTCCCGCTGACAGACTTGGGCCTCGTTTGAGATTGAAGAAGTCCTTGGACGAAGTGTTGGAAGGCTATGATAAGAAATGGGTTATTCCCGCAGTAGAAAGCAAAGTGTTCGGTATCGGTGTAGAAAGCTACACGGTAGGTAGTAACGAATTCTATCAAAACTATGCTGCAACGCGTGGCATTTGCTGTTTGCTTGACACCGGTCACTATCATCCCACCGAAGTGGTTTCGGATAAAATCCCTTCCATGCTTGCGTTCTATGACAAAGTGCAATTGCACGTGTCCCGCCCTGTAAGATGGGATAGCGACCACGTAATCGTTGTAGATGACGAATTGAAAGAACTTTCTAAGGAAATCATCCGTAACGACGCAGACGATAAAGTGGTGGTTGCGCTCGACTATTTCGATGCAAGTATCAACCGTCTTTGCGCTTGGGTAACGGGTGTACGCTCTATGCAAAAGGCATTGCTTTCCGCAATTTTGCAACCGTATGCAGAAATGAAGAAGTTGCAAGACGAAGGCAATTTCACCAAAGTATTCTATATGCATGAAAGAGTGAAGTATCTTCCTTTCGTGGACGTATGGAACGAATATCTCGCTAGACAAGGTTTAAGCGAAGATTGGTGGGAAGAAGTTGAAAAGTTTGAAAAAGAAGTTATCGCAAAGCGTAACTAAAATAAGGAGTATGTAATGAAAATTTTGGTTGTAAACGCAGGTAGCTCTTCGCTGAAATATCAACTCTTTGATATGGATAGCAATGAAGTCCTTGCAAAGGGCAACTGCGAAAGAATTGGCATTGACGGCGTAGTGACGCATAAATGCCCGGGGAAAGAAGATTATAAAGCAAATGCGAATTTCCCCGACCACCGCGCTGCAATTCAGTGCGTGTTGGCATTACTTACCGATAAGCAACGCGGAGTAATTGAAAGTGTAAACGAAATTACGGCAGTAGGGCACAGAGTAGCGCACGGCGGGGAAAAACTCCGTGCGTCCGCAGTGCTCGGTGCTGACGAGATTGCGTACCTTGAAAGCATTGTCGAGCTGAACCCTTTACACGGACCTCCTGCAATCAGTGGTTTCAAAGCTTGTAAAGAGGTTATGCCCAACGTGAACCATGTCGGTGTTTTCGATACGTCGTATTATTCGGATATGCCGGAAAAAGCGTACATTTATCCAATTCCTTACGAATTGTATGAAGAATACAAAATCCGTCGTTATGGTTTCCACGGAACTTCGCATAGATACGTTGCGGGTATCGCCGCGGAAATGCTTGGTAAGAAAGACGCGAAAATTATCACCTGCCATTTAGGTAACGGTTCGTCCATTACCGCAACGGTAAACGGTAAGGCTGTGGATACGTCTATGGGTTTCACGCCCCAAGACGGCGTGCCTATGGGTACGCGTAGCGGTGCGCTCGACCCCACGGTGCCTACGTTTATTATGAAGAAGAAAGGGCTTACGGCTGAACAAACGGAAAAGGTATTAAACAGCCAATCGGGTTTGCTTGGTGTATCCGGTATTTCTAGCGACTGTCGCGACGTAACCGGAGCTGCAGACCAAGGCAACAAGCGTGCGCAACTGGCTTTGGATATCTTAAAGCATACCGCAAAGAAAATCGTAGGTTCGTACATCGCGGAAATGAACGGTGTAGATGCCATAGTATTCACGGCGGGTATTGGGGAAAACGACCCCGGAATCCGTGCGGGAATTTGTGAGGATATGGATTGGCTCGGTGTTAAGATTGATGAAAACTTGAACACCAACTGCCCGAGAGGACAAAACGTAGATATCAGCGCGAAAGACGCAAAGGTAAAGACGTTTGTCATCCCCACCAACGAGGAATATATGATAGCCCTCGATACGTTAAATTTGTCAAAATAAAAAAGAAAATATTATAAAAGGAAAGGTAAAAAATTATGAAATCTCCCTTCGAAATTAAGAAAGAAATTTGCGAAGTCGGCCTCAAGCTCTGGCAAAAAGGGTTTGTTGCCGCAAACGACGGTAACATTTCGGTAAAAATCAACGACAACGAATTTTACTGCACGCCTACGGGTGTTTCCAAGGCTTCGTTGACCCCCGATATGATTATCAAGGTAGACAAAGACGGTAAGAAATTGGAAGGTAAGCTTAACCCTTCTTCGGAAATCAAGATGCACATGAGAGTGTACAGAGAACGCCCCGACGTTACGGCAGTTGTGCACGCACACCCTCCCGTTGCAACGGCGTTCACGGTTGCTGATATCGACCTTGACCAATACGTTCTTCCCGAAGCAGTACTTACCATCGGTGCAGTTCCTACGTGTGATTACGGTACGCCTTCCACGATGGAAATTCCCGATTCCCTTGACCCGTACCTTCAAGACCACGATGCGTTCTTGCTTCGTAACCACGGTGCGTTGACGGTAGGTTGCAACCTTACCAAAGCGTTCTTCGTAATGGAAGAAGTTGAATTCAACGCAGTTATCTGCAAGCACGCTATGGACCTTGGCGCAGTACACGAAATCTCCTGCGACCAACTCAAGAAGCTTATGGACCTTCGTAAGAAGATGAATCTTCCCGGCCGTCACCCTGGTATCGAATGTGAAGAAGAATCTTGCGGTTGCAACGCTGACCTCGTAGAAACCATCACGAAGAAAGTTCTTGCAGCTCTTGGCAAATAATCTCGTACACGGTAGGCGCGTTTAGCGTCAAAAAGTACGAAAAATGCAAAAAAGGAGAAAAGAAAATATGGCAATCAATTGGACGGACGCGCAAATCGAGCAGGTT
>JAFVQP010000164.1 GCA_017504735.1 Clostridia bacterium
CGCAAGAGCAAAAGCCCGTATTATCCGCCTGCCCCATTTGGAAATACAATTTATCGGGGTTTGATTTGATATTGTTATACAAATCGCTCGCCGCTACGTATTCCAGCTCTTCCCCAGCCGTCCAGCAAAGCTGCTGAGCCGCCTTGTTTGAGAACCAGTGATCAGGTACTTCCGTTGTACTGCCGTCTGCGTTTTCTACCGTCTTTGTCGCACCAAAAGCGTGATCGGCAAAGTATATATTCTTGTTTACGATAACATCCGTTTGCGTATGCGCTTTCCAACCGTATTCTTCGTTAAATTGGAAAAAACGCAAGCGTCTTCTATGCTCCTCATCATTCAATGAAGGATACCACGTCGAACGGAAGTCGAACGTCGGCGTGATTACGTCGTCATATTTATATAACTCCACGCTTTGCTTTTGGTTAAAGTGGATTTCGTCCGAATGATAATAACGATAGTCGATGCAATCTTCCAACATATCGTATACTGCATAAACACAACCAAGCCCTTCAAACTGTTCGTCTGCAATAATATACAAACTGTTACCAACCGTTTTCATAAGGTAGCCCGAACGATTCAGATCCAAGCCCTCAACGCTAAGCGAAGCCGCATCAGCACGCTCGGTCTGCCCGATACTGATAATCGGCGCATTATCCGCTACGTCATCTCCGTATAAAATGGGCAAGGTTGCCCCAGTTGCTTCATATAAGAAATTTTGCAATTCTTGTGCAGCAACCAACTCGTTTTCTAATGAATTTTCCGCAAGCAGTATTCTGTATTCGCTAATACCGCCGTTGACCAGCTTGTATCCGCTCTTTTCCAAAACCTCCACTTCTTCAATCGAAGATTGCGTACTCTCTTTCTTGTTCTTACAGCCGCTTACAGAAAACAATGTAACGAGTGCCAAAGCGACCGAACAAATTTTTAATATTTTCTTTGTCATTTCTTCGTCCTCCTTACTTTACTACCGTAAACGCATATTCTTGCAATACGTAATTGTAGGCCTCGTCGTATGCCATAATGCGGATTACGTAATTCCCTGCCGTTTCCGCCTTAAACGCATTTTCGTTTACCTTGAACGAGTGAGGATAATGCTCGTCTAACGTCGAAAGGTAAGACACCTTCTTATCGTTTTCGTAATGCACAAGCAATCTTACTTCGCCGGTAGGCAATTCAACGAAAATATCACAGTATGCCGTACCCGTATCGTCCGTAATGGTAACGTTCGGTAATTCCACCGTAGCGCCAACCTTATACGATTTGGCAATGTTTCCATTAACCGTCAACGTAGGCTTACTTACGTCACCCGCTTCCACGGTAGAACCGCCTCGAACGTCATTTCCTACCGAGTCTTTTGCTGCATAGATAATTTTGTAAATACCGCGCTGAGTTAACACAACACTATGTTCCTGATTAGGAGAAGCTTTATTCAATAATATACTGCCATCAGGCGCTGTTACGCTAACCGTAAAATCAACAACTTCATTCAAGACATCGTAGGCTTTTGCGGTATACACGGTAAGCGTATCGCCCACCTTGCGCTTATAAAGATACTTGCCTGCAATGGCAATTTGCGGATCAACGTCGTCCTTGGTCTTCTTAGACCCGAAAGCTTGCGCATTCAAAGACTGCACCGTCATTTCGCTGTCTCCGCTAACTTCATCAAAGTAAATCTTCATAAATACTGCGCCCGAGAAGCCCGTAAACGAATCTCCATTGTCGTCCACGCGTACAAAGTTATTAACATTGTTATTGATGTCGTTCAAAACGCATTGATTGTTGTTGTATTTTAATGCAAAGGTCGTTCCCTTAGACGCCAACACGGACATTTCTGTGCCAGGTAAACCTATGGAAACACCGTTTGCAGAAAACGCCAAACGGAAGGTAATGGAAACGCCACTCTTTTCCGCATCGAATAAGACAACGCGCATCTTGGAGAAATTCACCTTTGTTGCATCATAATTTGCAGTAAATTCAAATAACTCACCATTCAATTTATTCGCAAACGATACAACACTGCTTTCGCTAAGGCTCAGCTTTACGCCATTCTCAACAACTTCAGCAGCTACCTTGCCTGTTTTATCGTAAAAATACGCCGCTTGATCCTTACCAGCATTACCATTTACAACCGCTATCGTTTTCGTAATAGCTTCATTGCTGCCTGTATTTCCAGAAAGATACGCTCTATATTCCACTTTTGCAGAACCGCTTTCAGGAGCAATAAAGCTGCCTTCTACCTTGTTGTCGTTTACATACGTTTCTACAACTGCATCTTTTACGTTGTCCCCTTCACAGGTCTTTGCAACCGCATTCGGCAACACGTAATGGAACCCTGAAATTAACACTTCGGGCAACGAAGGCTCCGTCAAGAATATCGCACGCTCAATTGCAGAAACGTGTACAATACTCTCTTCTTTTGCTTCTACGCCAAAATAATCCGTTGCCGTATAGACGATTTTATAATCCCCCACCATTTCGGCCACAAAGGAATTATTTTGCAACGCTACCTCTTGCCCATCGGGCGCAAATACCGTGCATCCCACATGCAAATTACCATTTCCGCCTGTTGCACTCACACCGCTTTCACCAACGATAGTCACTTTGTCAAATACGGAAACAGTCTGTTCTTCATCCGCGCCTTCAAGGATAATTTTATCCGAGGTCCCGTAGCAATAGAAGAAAATTTCCTTTTGCACTCTATTTCCTGATAAATCGCTCGCCGTATAAGTAATGGTATATTTCCCCACTTTATCGGTAACGAACTTGCCATTTTGAACAAAGACGTCATAACAGTTTCCCGTCGAAAGGTTTTCATATTTAACTTCCGTCGAAACGGGAACTTCTGCATCGTAAAAATCTCTCGCCGTTGCATTGAATACCGTATAGGTATTGCCCAGCACTGAATTCGGCGCAGCTTTCTCTCCGTTCAAGTCAACCGACAACGTAGGCGCAACGTCATCGACAAGATATTGCTGACCAAGATCAATCCCATCGATTTGTTTGAATATAATACTGCCGTTGTCCGTTTGCACCTTGTTAAAGGTCACCGTAAGTTTTACCTTACCGCTGGTAAA
>JAFVQP010000165.1 GCA_017504735.1 Clostridia bacterium
GGTGCCTACAACGCATACAGCCTGACCGGGGATACGAATAACGACACTAACCTGATTTGGCGCAAGGTAGAATCGACGGCTTTGGACGGTACGACCAATACCGAGTATTATTTGTGCAGTTACGAACCTGTTTTACATAAAAATAAGACGTTGACGACTTGGGCGTTGGTTATTTGTTTGGTACTGGCGGTTTTGTGCGGCGGTATCGCACTGTGGATGCTGTTTGCGGTTAAGACCGACCGCGGTATGTACAAGTTGCAATGTATTCAGCGCGACTTCAAGAAAAATAAATACGTATACCTTGCGTTGGTATTTTTCGTGGTATTGCTGATTATGTTCTGTTACTACGAAGCGGTCGGCGCAATCTCGATGTCCTTCTTCAATTATACCCGTGAAGAGCCGACGTGGATTTGGAACAATTTCGGTAACTACTTTAAGGTATTCCACAGCGATTTCTGGCTGTCGGTGGGCAATATGCTCTTCTTCTTGGTGTTCGACCTTATATTGGGTATCGTGCCTCCCGTCATCTTTGCGTTCTTACTGATTTTGATCCGCAATCAGGTGGCGTCCAATTGGATCCGCTCGTTGATGTTTATCCCTGGGATCATCCCCGGTATGGCGAGTATGTTGATTTGGCGTGAAGGTATTTACGGCGCGTACGGTATTTTCAACCAGTTGATCCCCGGCGATCCCATTTACTTTATGAGTAATATTGATTATTCCCGTTGGGCATTAATTTTGATGGGTTTCCCGTTTGTCGGCGGTTATCTTATTTTCTACGGCGGTATGATCAATATCCCGCACGAATACCACGAAGCGGGCTGGCTGGAAGGTTTGGGGGTTATCAAACGGTTTATCCTGATTGACGTACCGTTGATTATGCCTCAAATCAAATACATATTTATTATGACCTTTATTGGGTCGGTACAAAATTACGCGCGTACGTATATTTTGAAATCGGCGGGTACGACCACAGTGGTGGAAAAGATGTACCGCGCGATGATGGAAGAAGCGAACTACGGTTTGGCAAGTGCGTACGCAACCTTGATTTTCGTCTTCCCGTTCTTTGCGGTTGCGATGAATTTCAAGATGCAGAAAAAGGATACGATGGGGGAGGATTTGTAATGGATATGATACAAGAAAACGTACAAACGAAACCCGTGAACTTGAAAAAACATAAACTGCGTATGCCTTATGAAAGGAATTTCGCGCAGGCTTGTATTTTGACGGTGGTTATCTTCTGTTTAGTATTCTCTTTCCTGCCCTTGTTTTTGACGTTGGTAAACGCGTTCAAGCCCGACATTGACGTCCAGACAAACGCGTTCAGCTTACCCAAGCTTACCTCGTTTGCGCAGGCGGCGAAAAACAATTTCACCGTGGCGTGGGCGGCGATTGGAGATCATTATTTCTCTACGATCTTGGTGTCCTTGCTCGGCGCAATCGGGCAAACGGTTATCAGCGCGGTGCTGGCGTACATTTTGACCTTTAAAAACTTCTATTTTAAAGACGCTGTGTTTATGCTGTTCATCGCGGTGCTGTTGGTGCCCTCGATCATCGGGTATCCCATTCTGTTGCCGTTGATCCGTGATAAATTCGGTCTGGATAACAGCCATTTTGGGTACTTGCTGCCCATCATCGGCGGCGGTCAGGTAACGGGTATGTACCTGTTTAAGACCTTCTTCGGTCA
>JAFVQP010000018.1 GCA_017504735.1 Clostridia bacterium
ATGCTTGGCGTAACGCAAACGAGAGATGGGAAATTTAAGTTTGTAATCGGCGAAGGTTATTCAAAAGCAGGTCCTATTCCCCCTACAGGTAACACCAACACGCGTGGTTATTTCCCCCCCGATACGAAAGACTTTATTAAGCGTTGGGTAATGGAAGGTCCTACTCACCATTATGCGCTTGGTATTGGGCATAAGGCGGATGTGATTAAGAAAATTGCCGATGCTTTAGGGATCGAAAGTGTAATTGTTCGCTAAAGCACGATGGGGTAAAAGTATGAGCGAGAAAAACGAAAAGATATCTTCGATTGAAAAAAACACCGTTTCATCCAAAGGGCAGGTCAAGGAATACGATATTGTTCGTCCTGTTGATAGAGGAGGAAAGGTAAACGTATTGTTTGTTGGAAATTCCATTACTCGACATGCGCCCGCAGAAGAGATTGGTTGGCCGTTTGACTGGGGCATGTCCGCGACGAAAGAAGAAAATGACTACGTTCATGTTGCAGTTTCTATGCTGGATAAGAAGTATGGGAAGGTCAATTATTGTACCGCTTGTTGCGGCGACTGGGAAAGGGAATATTTTAATGATGAGAAAATTTCCCGTTGGGCAAAGGCTCGAGAGTTCGACGCAGATATTTTGGTGGTTCGATTGGGTGAAAATATTTGGGGACCTTTGCGTGAAAACTTAGATCAAGTACCGCTTTATCCGCACCTTGAAAAGTTTATCGAATTTTTCAAGACGAAAAAAGACATGAAGGTGGTAATCACCGATTTGTTTTGGGCTTACGAAGGGATTGACAAAGTGCTGCGTGAAATTGCAGAGAAGAAAGGATATTCTTTTGTTCACATCAGCGATTTGGGGGAAAACGACGAATATAAGTCCATTGGAAAGTTTTGGCATGATGGTGTGGCGCAACACCCTAACGACTTGGGTATGCGCGTGATTGCCGAGCGCATTGTAGAAAAACTGTAAGGAAACTAATTATGAAGAAACCATTAATAAAGAAAAGTTTAATTTCATTGATTACGCTTTTCGCTGTTGTACTTCTTACAATTTTGTCGTGCATAATTTTCGGGACAATTCAACCGAAGAACAATGGGGTAACAAATATAAAACTTTTAAATAGCGGTAAGATGGATATCGTTATGAGTGTTCCGATGTCGGAAATTCCTAATGAGGCAAAGGACAATGTAGAAGGGTATATTTCTACATACTTGTCGGCAGTTAGCAGTCAATCAGGGGATAACGACTTTTTCAAAATCCGTAAGGTGGAAGAAAAAGATGGGGCGTATGAAGTTCGTGTGTCCACAAGACGCATGGATAAAATCAAAGGTTTGGGACTGTTAGACTATGGAGAAGGTAAGGCGTTTTCGGCGCTGAGCGGAAAATTGAAGCTCATTCAAGAATATTCGCAAGGCACGATTCGCGAACAGTTTACAAAGGTTTATCCATCTATTACGGGCGAAAGCGTTCAAGCGTTTATTCAGTTAAAAAAAGGTGATAATAACATTTCTTTAAAACCGTTAAATGTTAAAACGGGCGAAACTGCTTCGTATAATGATTTTTCTTCGTATTTGGAAAAAACGAAGGATAAAATTGCTATGTTCCGTTTGTTGGACCTTGATTTTATGGATAAAATTACGGTCAGCGTAAACGGTACGATTAAATACGTTTCTTCGGAGAATATCACGGTGATTGATAAAAATACCGTTGAAATTACGCCGATGAAGATTAACGCAACTGTGGATGGCGCGGAAACTCAGCTGGATGCAATAATGGGGTATATCGTTTTCCAAGAAAATCTTTCTCCGTTTGCAATTGGCGCAATTTTGGTGGCTGCGGAATTACTTGCTTGGTTTATTACCTGCGGTATTGTATTCGGATGGTTTAAAGCTTTCTTCGCGAGTGCGACATTCCGTAAAATTATGCGTTTCAAAGTTGTGTATTTGCTGATGATACCAGGATTGGTTTTACTCATCGTATTCCATTACGCACCTATGTTCGGGCTAACAACCGCCTTCCAAGATTACAATCTATTGGAAGGTGTTTCTAGTGAATGGGTAGGGATGAAGTATTTTAACCGAATCTTCATGGCAAACACGGATCGTATGTATCGTATTTTCCGAAACACGATTTTTATTTCATTGCTTCGTATCGCGACGAATTTCCCTATTATTTTGATGTTTGCGTTATTCGTAAACTCGATTAAGAATACACGCGTTAAATCGGTTGTACAGACGGTTTCGTTTATTCCATATTTCCTTTCTTGGGCGGCGGTTGCAGGGCTTTTATATACCATTATTTCCGATTATGGTATCTTGAACACCTTACTTGTAAAGCTTGGTATGGAACGAATAAGTTGGTATGCGGAAGTCGATTCATGGTGGGGAATCCTATCTATCACATCGCTATGGAAAGGTATGGGCTGGGGTACGCTTATCTACATATCTGCGATGTGCAACATTGACGATGAACTATACGAGGCTTGTGCGCTTGACGGCGGCGGAGCCTTCCGAAAAATGATTACGGTAACATTGCCTGGTATTATGCCGATGATTTGTATGCAGCTTATTTTGGACTCCAGCTCCATTATGAAAGATAATTACGAACAAATCTTGGCTCTTACAAATGGGGCAACTGGCTTAAAAGACAGATTGGAAGTTATCGGGCAAGTTTCGTTTGACGCGTTGCGATCGGGCAGCGGTTTCGGCTCAGCAACGGCTATAGGTATGATTCAAGGCGTTATTGGTTTGATTCTTGTGTTTGTATCGAATAAAATCGTTAAAAAGATGGATAATCCAGGGATTATATAAGGAGGTAGCGTGAATGGTTGGCGATAAAAAAAATTATCCCATGATAGGGCTGAAAGTGCTGATTATTGCGTTACTTGCAGTATTTTTCCTGGTGCCGTTTTGGCTTGTAATCACTGGTTCGTTTACCGAAGAGTTTACTTTCATCAAAAACGGATATTCTTTTGGGGTTGGCAAGTTTAGCATAGCAGCGTATCAATTTATTTTTGAGAATGAGCACGTAATGAGAGCATTGCTTAATTCTGTTTTCGTGTGCGTGGCAATGGTAACACTTTCCGTTATTGTGAATACGGTGACGGCATATACGCTTGCGGAACGAGATATGCCAGGGCATTCGTTCTTCAATCTGTTTTTCGTATTTACAATGTTTTTCAGTGCTGGTATGGTTCCTACTTTCTTGGTTATTCAGGGAATAGGTTTATACGATTCATTGTGGGCACTTATTTTGCCTGGCGTAGTTTCGGTATATAATATTTTGCTGATTAGAAGTTATTTTTACGGGGTGTCTCCGTCGCTAAAAGAAGCAGCGTATATCGATGGCGCGAATCATGTGCAGGTTCTTTGGAAAATAATGATTCCTATTTCAATGCCTATCGTCATCACAATAGGATTGATTAGCTTGGTAACCAAATGGAACAGTTGGATGGACGTGTTGATTTATTTGGATGCTTCTTCCAAGGATAAATGGACGTTGCAATACGTGGTAAGACAAATTTTGACGGAATTTTCGTCTTTTAGCGCAGATGAAACTGCTCCGTCCAACACTGTAAAGAACGCAATTGTTATTATTACGGTTCTGCCTTTGTTGATTCCATTTCCGTTTTTCCAAAAATATTTTGCGAATGGGATTACAATTGGTTCCGTCAAGGGGTAATGGTTATAACTTTTTTGTTTAGTAAGGGTTCACTTTAGGTGGATAAAAGGATTGTTTGGGTATATGACCCAAAGGAGAAATGATATGAGATTAAAAAAATTGGTAACAGGAGTACTTTGTGCTGTGCTTGCCGTTTGCTGTTTGCCTGTGGTAAGTGCCTGTCAAACGCCTTCTGATAATTCGTCGGGTAATTCTTCTACGGGCGGTGGAAATCCGCCGATTGAACCAGTAGAAATTGAGAGAGCTCCCCTTTATTCGGCGGTAGATTTAACAGGATACACGACGTATTATTTTGATTCGGCAAATGGTTCGGACTCTAATAACGGTTTAAGCGAAGCTTCTCCTAAAGCGACGCTTGATGCGGCAGAAACGCTTGCGGCAACTGCGACAGCAGAAAATCCCGTTCGCTTGCTCTTTAAGCGCGGTGCTACTTTTAGTGGTAATTCGGTGTTTGAAGACTATCAAAGTACAGCAGAAAAGCCGTTGATTATTGACGCTTACGGGGATAAGGGATTCCCGAAATTTATCGGCTATGGGACAGATACGGATATTTTGCCTGTTATGCGTGTAAAGGACGATAATATTCGAATTATGAATTTGGAAATTACAGGTCCTACGGCATATCAAGCGATTCTTGTACAGGCGGATAAGGGCGGTGTAATGGAAAATATCGTTATCGCAGGGAATTATGTGCATGATATTAACTTTATGTGGAATTATCCGACGAAACCGTCTGAAACCAGTCCCGACGATATTAACGTTGAAAGTGTTTGTCCTGAAACAAGACAGCCTCAAGGGGATAAATATGGCAGATACGTTTATAGAGCATATTCGGCGATTTGCTTGGATAATGATATTTTGACCTCGCCGAGTTGGTTTGAAAACGCTTGGATTATGAACAACCGCGTGGAGAACGTCGGGAAAATTGGTATCAACGTTTATAATCGTTGGAACAATCAGTTGGGCTTTGGGTACGGCTATAATCGCTATTTAGACGACGATACTTCGGGAAATAATGCGGAAAAGCGTTTGGGACGTTGGCCGCATAAAAATATTTACGTAACGGGAAATTATCTTTCCTGTTGCGGTGCAGATGGTTTGGTAGTATCTGGCGCGGAAGGTGGGTTTGTTGAAAATAACGTAAGTTACTATGCAAACTACCTTGGTCGTTCGGGATATTGGAACGCGTCTATTTGGATTTTTGGGAGCCGTGATATTATCTTCCAGTATAATGAAGCGGCATATACCTATATGCGTAATGGCGGACAAGATGCGCAAGGTTTCGATATTGATAATGCTTGTAGCAACATTACTTTCCGTTACAATTATGCACACCATAACGAAGGCGGCGGTCTGCTTTTGTGTAACAATATCACTTCCGTTACGCAATACGATGCATCGGGGAAGTCGATCAATACTCTAAAAGGTGCAGGCAAGTGGGAAAATAACCGCATTTACAATAACGTATTTGCTTATAACGGCAACATTATCAGGCCTACCCGTTCGGCATTTATTACTATCGCAAGACAAGCAAACTATGCGTATATCTATAATAATACCGTTATTTTGCGAGATGATATATACGGTCAGTCGATTATCAATACGGAAGATAAAAGCGCGAATGCGGCTTGCCATGATCAGTATTATTACAACAATATTTTCTATTCGGAAAACAATCTCGACGCGAAGTTTACCATCACGATGATGTATAATTATAAGTTTGAAAATAACGTATTCTACAATGTGACTACGGATGGAATCGAAACGATTGAGAAGGCGATTACTGACCTTGATCCGCAGTTTGAAATTCCTGCAAACGTAGATGGTATGAAGCAGTTGAGCGTGTTTACGCCGAAGAATGCCGAGGTGTTTTCTAAAGGAATGGCGCTTACTGGTGTGACTGGCGTGGAAGTAGTTTTAGAAGATATTCTGAAGAACAAAGTTGATTCTAAAAATTATCTTGGTGCAATCGTCGGTTGATAGGATAACAACCTGATACAAGGAGAGATATGGAAAAATATCATAACAATATTCATCCGAAGTTACAAGAAGGAGAATTGTATTCTTTCTTTGAGATTGACACTCCGATGTATGAAGAAATCAAATATGCGCCCGACTATCCTGCCGTTGACTTATCAAAATATACTACCTATTATTTTGATGCGGAAACTGGTGATGATGAAAACGATGGGTTGACGGAAAATACCCCGAAGCGCACGCTCGCGGAAGCGTCTAAAATTGCCAAGCTCTCCAGTGCTACCGTTGCGGTTAGAATTTTGTTAAAGGCAGGGCAAAGACACGATGGGAATCTTATTTTAAGTGAGTTTGCCGCGAACGAGGAAACTCCTTTGATTGTGGATAAGTATCCTCAAAATGCCTTGGCATTACCTGTTTTGGATGCGGAAGGAAATGTTGTAACCGTTTCGGTGGGAAACGTTAGATTGTACAACTTGGAGGTTACGGGGCAAGACGCTTACCGTGGTATATGGTGTGTGCCTGAAAAATGCGGTGCATTGAAAAACGTAGTGGTGGAAGGCTGTTACGTCCACGATGTAAATTTTAGGTGGACGGATGCGCGAGAAGCCAAAGACGTGATTCCCGATGAGTTGGATTTAGAGGCGATTTGTCCCGAGTATCAAGAAGATGGAGTAACTAAGGGAAGATATTTCTACCGTTATAACGGCGGGATTATATTCTTAAATGAAACGTCTTTTGAACAAGGGGCGAGCTGGTTTGAAGATGTGTGGATTGTCAACAATCGCGTGGAAAGAGTGGCGCGTACGGGGATTACGATATATAGTAAATGGTCGAACAAGGGCGGCGTTGGCTACGGATATAATAAAACTGTGGATGAAACGGAACGCTATAATATTCCTGAAAAAGGAATCGGCTACTATGTACATAAACGTATCGTTTTCAAAGGAAATTATATGGACTGCGTAGGTGGCGACGGTATGGTGCTTTCGTCTGCGGAGGACAGTTTTGTTGAAAACAACGTTTGTTATCGAGCAAATTACTTGGGGCGAACTGGTTATTGGAATGCGGCAATTTGGGTGTATAACGCAAAAAACTGTTATTTTCAGTTTAATGAAGCGGGCTACACCTACATGCGACACAATAGCAATGATGCACAAGGATTTGACCTTGATAACGTATGCGAAGGGGTGCGTTTTCAGTATAATTATGCGCACCATAACGAAGGTGGCGGGCTTTTGATGTGTAATCTTTGTACGCCGATTGTACTCCACGATGAACAGGGAACTCCTTTAAGTGTAGCTGAAAGCGGGGAACCCATAAAGACACCTGTTATGGGACGGTGGTTTGGGAATTATATTCGCAATAATGTATTTGTGGATAATGGAAATCCTAATGATCCTACTCGTTCCGCATTTATTACCATTGCGCGTCGGGTGGATAACGCATATTTGACTCATAATACCGTAATTTTATCGGATAAAATTAACGGGCAAAGTATTGTGAATACCGAGGACGAGTCGCAGGAGTGTTACTGTAATTATTATGGGAACAACGTGTTTTACGCAAGGCGGAACACGGGAGCGAAATTTACCGTCAAGATGATGAAGAATTCGGTATTTGACGAAAATCTTTATTACAATGTGCCGCATGAAGAAATTGTGGCTGTGGGCGATAAAAATCCGTATTTGTTTGATCCCAATTTCGCCTGTGTAGAAGGAGAAGTAGGATATGAAAGTTGCTTGAAAATTTCTCCTAGGAATAAAGATGTATTCCGTTACGGCAAAGAATATCGTTTGATGGCAAAGAAAGATATAGTAATGAATAAAGTGGAGCGCGGATATTTGGGTGCGTTTTCACAAAAAAAGAAATAACATTTACCCATAAAAAACTATTTATTAATGAAATCATGTCCACAAAGATGGATAAATAAAAATTTTCGGAGGAAAACTATGAAAAAACTTATTGCAATGTTGATGGCTGCAACTCTTTCGCTCGCATCTGTAGCGGCGTTAGCTGGCTGTGGTTCTCAATCGGATTCGACGGGTTCTTCGACCCTTGACTCGGACATCTCTGATACTGGTTCGACCCCTGACGTTCCTGATGTTCCTGATGTTCCCGATACACCTGTAGAGCTTGAAGACTACTACGAATATGGTTGGAATGATATGGTATTGGCAAAAGGTACGCTTGAATATGCACAAGCTGCAACGGAAATGTATGGTAAAGAAGAAGTTGGTGAATTGGTTGTACAGGGTTGGAACGGCGAAATTCACGCAAAGCAAACCACGCACTTAGGATTGGATGCTCCTTACTTGACGGCGGCGGATGTTCACGCGGCAATGGCAACGACGGGTTATAAATACGTAGCGGTTGAATTTGCTGTTTCTGAAGGTGCGCAAATCGGTTTCTATTCGGCTGTTCCTATGACTAGCCCTAATTTTAAAGCAGAGCTTGCTGGCGCAATTTTCAAGGATGGTGCAGCTCTGAACCGTAATGCGAACTTGATTGACGACTATATGGGTAGATTCCGTGTATTTGCTAACGGTCAAGAACTCGAATACGGTACTTCTATCATTGAAGCAGGTGTTTGGTATACTATTGTTGTAGAATTGACGTTGGATACCAATGAAAACCTTTATGGTCCTGATACGTGGTTAACGGTTGCGATGACCAATGGTAATTCTGCTCCCGTTTACGTTGCAGGTACGAGATATTATACGAACGACAGCTTTACGACGGATTATATCGTAGAACAGCCGACGCCTGACGTACCCGATCAGCCTGACGAGCCTGTAGTATTGGAAGATTATTACGAATTCGGCGCTGATGAATTTGTTGATACTAAAAAGTTAGAAGTATATGTAGCGGCAGACGGCGAAATCAATGGCAAGACGGGTGTTTATAACTTTACGGGCAACAGCTGGAACAACGAAATCAATGCGTTGAACACCACTCATTGCGGTGCGCACAAACAGTTTGAAGATCCTACGGCGGTAAGAGCGAACTTGAAAGCAAAGGGTTACAAATACATCGCAATGGAATTCTGCCTTTCTGAAGGTGCGTCGATTCGAGTTGTAGGTAGTTCTATTTACGGTACGATTGGGATGGCTTTCGCTGATGGCAGCGCGCTTGCTTATGCAGGTGCAGTAGCAGCTGACAATCAGGTTCCTTATTTCCACGTTTATGCAAACGGTGAAGAAGTAGTAGTTGGCGATACGATCGAAGACGGCGTATGGTATACGATCGTTGTAGAATTGTTGCTTGATCCCACTGGTTCGAGCAAGGGTAATATCGAAGATGAATGGTCTACCGTTGGCTTCGGCGTAGGCAACAACAAAGCAGTTTA
>JAFVQP010000166.1 GCA_017504735.1 Clostridia bacterium
CGTATTGACCGTTCTGTTTAATTTCATTGAAAAGAAATTATCCTATTATAAGGTGTAATATGGCGTTTTTAGAAGTACAAAATCTCTATAAAAATTTTGGTGAAACGCAAGTTTTAAAAGGCGTTTCCTTTGAAATGAATAAGGGCGAGGTTGTGTCGATCATCGGCTCGTCGGGGAATGGTAAAACCACCCTTTTGCGGTGTTTAAACTTTTTAGAAACCCCTGACAGCGGTTCGATTACCGTCGATGGCAATATTATTTTCCCCCTGCCCGACCAAGCGAATGAAAAAACGCAAAAACGCCTTACCTTTGGGCTTGTGTTTCAAAATTTTAACCTTTTCCCGCAGTATAATGCGCTTAGAAACATCTCTCTTGCGATGGATTTGCGCGATGAAAATGAATTGAAGGCGAAGAAGGTAAAATTCACCGAACGCAAGCGCCTTTTGAAGGAAATGCGCGCGAAAAACGAAGAAACCGCCATGGATTTGCTGACACGTGTCGGCCTTGCCAATAAGGCAAGCAACTACCCTTGCGAGCTGTCGGGCGGTCAACAGCAGCGCGTCGCTATTGCGCGCGCGTTGGCTCTTTCACCTGATATTTTGTGCTTTGACGAACCCACTTCCGCACTCGACCCCGAACTCACGGGCGAGGTTTTGAAGGTTATCAAGGGTTTGATCGACGAGGATAGAACCATCATCATCGTTACGCATGAAATGGATTTCGCCAAGAACGTTTCCGATAAAATTATCTTTATGTCGGACGGCGTGATTGAGGAAATCGGCACCCCCGACGAAGTGTTTAACTCGCCTAAGAGTGAAAAAACGAAGGCCTTTTTTTCTGGCACCAAGGAGTAATACATTATGACAATGAAAAATGATAAACAACTGCTCAACGAACTGTACGAAGCACTTTTGAACGTAGATAATAAGAAAGAAATGGCGTTATTTTTGGACGATTTATGCACGATTAAGGAGCTGGAATCGATGGCGCAACGTTTAAAAGCGGCAAAAATGCTTTTGGAAGACAAGACCTACAACGAAATTGTTGAGGAAACGGAGATCTCGTCGGCGACGCTGGCGCGTGTATCAAAATGCGTGCGTTACGGCAAGGGCGGGTATAAGAAAATTATTACAAAGCTTGATAAATAGTAAAAATCAAACCACGGTTGCAGATATGATATGCAACCGTGGTTTTTTGTATCAATAAGGTTAATTTTTATCCCCTACTCCGCCAAAACCTATAGGATTTCTTATGGTGTTTACGGCTACCACTAATAATACAGGGGAAAATGGGGATAAAAAGCAAAACACACTTCCATATACCTTACAAGTCAAGGTCGTGGAAGTGTGCTTTGTTGGAGCAGGTGACGAGAGTCGAACTCGCCGGGAACAGCTTGGGAAGCTGCCGCCATACCGCTAGGCGACACCTGCATTGTTCTTTTATTATATCCATTTTTTATAAAATTGTCAACACTTTTTTATGCCTTTCTACTATTTTATGAAAAAATTTCCACGCACTAAAAATAACGAGGGAAGGTTTCATCAAATACCTGCCCCCGCCATTTTTAGTTTTGACATTCTTTACATGTACCGAAAAATTCAACGCTATACCCGCTGACCGCAAACCCGTTTTCCGTGGTTACACTTAAACCGCCAACAGGAATCCCCGTCGCCACTACGTCCGCCACTCGACCGCACTTTTCACAATGCGCGTGATAATGGGGCATCACGTTGTAATCATACCGCACTTCGTTGCCAGCCGCACGCAATTCTAGCGCCTTGCCATTCGCCGCAAAACCACCCAAAACTCGAAAGACAGTTGCACGTGAAACAGTAGGGAAAACCTCATGCACGTACCCGTACACTTCCGTTGCCGTCGGATGATCCAGCGTCTTCAAAGCATCATAAATGATTTGCTTTTGCTTCGTCTGCCGTTCTTGCATAACATACCTCCTTATTGGGATTGAATATCGATTATAGTATAACATACTTTTTTCCATACGTCAAGGCTTTTTGTGTAAAAATTTACACGTCCCGAAAAAAAATCTTCGAGACGTGCTTTTTTTATAATGCGTTTTGCGCGTTTATAATGGCAATTTCATCGCCCGTTTCCCCATCAATATACACATAATAGTAGGTGTTTTGATAGGAACAAAGAAATTCATATGCAATTCTTTCCCCACGCGCAGTATTCACCATCGCCACGCGCGCGCTTTCCAAAGCAAGCTTTTTACTGAGTTTTTCTCGGGCGGTTTCCATGCTTATTTTTGCATTCACCTCAACCCTGTCCTTATGATTTTTCAAATATTTGGTTGCATCCATCCCCGTCACAACCCCTCTTGTGCGACAAACCTGCACGCGTATCTCATCGGGATAATACACCACACCATCGTCCTCGTAGAGGAAGGTAAATTCTGCCGTAGATCCCATTTCTCGGCATTTTACAATTTCCATATCATCATACCCAAGAGTATCTAAAAATTCTTCGGCGATTTTCTCTGCATTATCAAGGTCAAAGTTTTCCGCGTTGCACTCCTCGTAGTATTCAAACCCGATTAACGCCCCGCTTTGACGGTCGATTTCAGCAAAGAGCATCGTCCCCTTTTCATCATATCCCTGCACGTTATAGGCGGAATAGTGCTTTGTTACCGTTTCGCCTACACATTGAAAATTGTCAATTTTATACTTTGCAAAGTATTGCTTACACATCTCTACGGCACGCGTGCCATCAAGGGTATTTTCCCCCTCTTCAGCGTTTGAACGCATACCTGCCCCCTGCATTTCCGCCTTTTTTTGTTCAAGTGCAGAACGATTTTCTTCTAAGGTAAGGTTATCCAAACGATTCAACGTCTCCGAAATTATACCGCCCTTCCCCTTTATATATGCAGTAATATCTTTATCCGACATCTTTTCCGTTAAACCATTCAACTCCTCGCGGATAGAATGATTTGCGCTGTAAAGTCTTTCTAAAGTCTCCAAGTCTTGCTCGTTTAAGCTTTCCCCACGGCGCAGTTTCGCCAACATTCGCTCACATTCCATTGCTGTACGATTGATAAATGCCGTCACGTTTTGTTCCTCTTGAAAGGAAATGGGTAATTTCGCAAGGTCCGCTTCCGCAATGCGAGTTTGCACCAAGAGGTCTGTTAAAATTCTACTCTGCTGAACAGGCGATGCTGACAAGCGCACACGGTCCAAATCATCGTCAACGTGTTCCATTATCCCCGTCAACTCGTACATGGTGGCCCGATTTGTGGACATCGCACCCTTTTTCATGCTACTCATTTCCACAGCACCCACGGTAACCGTCGTTGCCAAAGCAAGCGTTGTCACGCCAAGCGCAACCACTGCCGCAATCCAACCACCGTAGCTTTTTACCCCGCCTTCTCTTGTACGCGAACTTTTTTGACGTTGCTTTTCCGCCTTCTTTTTGGATTGCGCTTGACGTTTATTCGCTTTTGCGTGTGCACGTTCACGACGTTGCGCCTCACGTTCTTCCGCACGCTTTTGCTCTAATGCTTTTCTTTCCGCAATACGCTTTTCACGCATCGCCTCCTTCTTTGCCTTTTTCTTCGCACGCGCTTCCTTGCGCTTTGCCTGCGCTTCTTTGCGCTTTAAAGCAAGCTCCACGCGTGCTTTCGCCGCTTTGCTCTCCGCCTCCGCTTTGTGGCTGCTCATTTGTCCATTCACCTTTTTTGCATTGACGCTTTCTTCCTTTTTTGTGGAATCACCCAATGCCGCATCCCCTTTCGCGCTAAGGGTCTTTGTCGTCTTTTTCTTGACCCCTTCCCCTTTCGCTTTTTTAACTTCTTTTTCTATAACCTCTACCTTTTCCGCACCCGAAGACACGTTGGTTGCAATTTCCGTTTCTTTCTTTTTCATATCTCTCCCTTTCAACTTTATATTATAAAATGGCTATTTTTTACACTCTTACGATGTCATATTACATTACTGTTAAGCAGCACAAATGCAAGCAAGACAAGGCACGCGAGGCTTCCCGATGGGAGCGTACATAGACGTACGTGACCAAGGGAAACGTAGCGCAACGCTGTACCGCACCAACATAACGTCACCCGTCAAGGGTGCGCAGATGCAAGCAAGACAAGGCGCGCGAGGCTTCCCGATGGGAGCGTACATAGACGTACGTGACCAAGGGAAACGTAGCGCAACGCCGTATTGCGCTGCATATTCGCACCCTTATATAGCAAAGACGTGTTTGCCTATCACCGTAATAGTCTGCCTGTCAAAAATCCATGCGCTCGTGGCCACGGCAGGGTTGTAATAATATAATGCCCCACCTGTCGGATCCCAGCCATTCATTGCATCGCGCGCCGCTTTCATAGCCGTTTCGTTGGGGGTTAAATTGATTTGCCCATCATCCACAGCAGTGAACGCACCCTTTTGATACACTACACCAGAAATCGTATTCGGAAAAGATGCGCTACGGATACGGTTCATAATCACCGCACCGATTGCAACCTGTCCAACATATGGCTCCCCGCGCCCTTCAGCGTAAATCGTTTTCGCAAGCAAATACACATCCGAGCTTGTATAACCGCTCGTCCCAGAAGAAGTATTCGCCCCCTGCAAAGCCTGGTAGGAGCTATTCATACCAAGCGCCTTATAGGTTGATTGCCCAACAACACCATCCGCCGTTAAGCCATTCTTTTTCTGAAAAGCAATCACCGCTTTTTTCGTGCCTGCGCCAAATACGCCATCTACACTACCATTGTAATATCCCCACAGCTTCAATCTGCGTTGTACCTCTTTCACTTCACCGCCGGATGCGCCCTGACGAAGCACCGCAGCCACGGAAACTTCTTCCGTAATTACCTGCGCATTTTCCGCCTTGGATTCACTAACACCCAACGACAGCGCAGGCACAAGCAATGCGCACGCCAACACCGCAATCGCGGCCTTTTTCATTGACTTTTTCATTCCCACTCCTCCTATGTAAGCGCATTAACTGTAAAATCTTTCTATAATTTCCTTAATTTTACTTTTATAGACGATATCCGCATCTGTCGCCGCAAAACATAAAGGCGGATATACTACACACCACCAGTTATCCCCTTCCCCACGCCCAAGATGCATGATAAGAGCAGTGTACTCCCCCGCGGGCAAGGTATAATCCCCATAAACGCGGGTGGGGAAAGTTTCCAGCCTTATCTCCGCAGTCACTCCATAGAAAAAGCCTTCGGCTTGTAAAACTTTTTCCGCGACCTTGCACACGCCCTTGATATTTTGCGCAATCCCTTGTACAGCCTCCGTCTTGGTTGTATAGTTCGCCACAAGCGGTGTTAAGTAGGCAACCACCTCATCACGCACCTTATATTTTACGGCTTGCGCGCTATCCTCATTAGAGTCCGCGCGGATATGTATGCGCAAATATTCGCTACATATCCCTTGTTCTTGACCATTCAACGCATACCTGGGTGCTTCATTTGCGGAAAAACCGCCAAAACCGAATGCCGTTAAACTTATTATGATTGACAATAAAAAAATTATGCAAAACTTTTTCATAAAAAAATAACCTCCGTGTTTTCACACGAAAGTTATTGCCAGATTTTTATGATTTTATACGGATATAATGAAATTATTTCACTTCGCTCCACTTATGATTGTGTAATTCACCTTCCTCCAGTAAGCCCTCATAATCACTTTGACGAAGCGCCTCATAGAGTGCAATTGCAACCGAGTTACCCAAATTGAGGGAACGAGCTTCGGAAAACATAGGGATACGCAAGCAGGTTTCTTCATTTTTCATAAGCAATTCTTCGGGCAAGCCTTTGGTCTCTTTACCAAACACCAAAAAATCCCCATCCTGAAATGCCACGTCGCTGTGACGGTGTCTTCCTTTGGTGGTAAAATAGAAAAAACGCCCGTCGGGGTATTTCGCCTTTAACTCTTCAAAGCTGTCGTAGTAAGAAATATCCACCAAGTGCCAATAATCAAGCCCCGCGCGTTTTAAGTATTTATCCGTCACCTCAAAACCAAGCGGACGAATCATATGCAAATGGGTACCCGTAGCAGCACAGGTGCGTGCAATATTACCTGCATTTTGTGGAATTTCCGGCTCAACAAGAACGATATGAAACATATTTTCTCCTTAAATCGAGGGGGCAGGTATGCGTTGAGATAACTTTTTACCTAACACCGCCCTATTTTCTTTATATATATTGTACCGCAAATCCATATCTTTTGCAAGCGTTTTCAAGCGACTAAAAAAGATATTTACCATACTTTTACAAACCGAAAAACGGATATTTTCGTTACAGTGGACTATACTGACTACTAAAGGAAACGGCGTTCAATCGTCGATCGCACCTTTAATTGGGAGGAAAAGTATGCAATTTGAAAATACGGAAACTTTTAAAAACCTTGCTCGCAGTTTTGCAGGGGAATGTCAGGCAGGCATGCGCTATCAAATGATCGCAAAGCTCGCCATGAAGGAAGGGTTAAAGACCTTATCGGATGCAATTAAAACCATCGCAAAAAACGAAACGTTACACGCTACGCAGTTCTTCAATCAGATTATTGAAAAAACTGGCAACCGTGAGAATATCTCGTTTGATGCAGGATATCCTTTTCATATGGGGACACTAGAGGAAAGTTTAAAATTCGCTGCGGCGGATGAACACAACGAGATGGAAGAAATCTATCCATCCTTTGCCATCACCGCGAAAAACGAGGGATTTGAAGACATTTCCGCACTGTATAAAATGGTTGCCGAGGTAGAGGGTCAACACAAGCGCATCTTCCAATATCTACACGATGGCGTGAGAAATGGAACGTTGTATAAATGCGAACATCCCATCCTTTGGATTTGCAGCGAATGCGGGCATATGCACGTGGCAACCGAAGCATGGAAGATTTGTCCTCTTTGCAAATCAGGACAAGGTTACGTGGAATTACACCTCCCTTTTGAAGGTGTGCGCGAATAACGATTTAACTAGCCGTTTCAAAGGAGAAAATGAGCATGAAAAACAAACAAAACAATCAAAAAAACAAGAGTAGCAACGGTGCAAAAAACTGCAACAGCAAAAACTGCGGCAATAAAGATTGCGGTAACAACCATGATTATTCCCACGGCGGGAACAACGACTGATGGTTAGCAAAAAAAGCAGTCAACGCATACCTGCCCCCACCAAACGAGCTTTAGAATTGGTTGGAAACGTCTCGAAAACCGACGTCAACGGCAGCTATACGGGCGTACCAGAACACAAAGAGGAAGTCCCTGTGCAAGACGCGGATGACCTGTAAATAGAAAACCTCTGCCCTTTCGGCAGAGGTTTTCTATACCATTAAAAATCGTCGTCTTCACGCTTTTTCTTCTTTTTTGTTTTAGGGGTGGGAGCATCGTCATCGTCAAAGGAATCAAAATCGTCTTCGTCGTCATCTTCGTCATCGTCATCCATATCGTAATAATCGTCTGCGTTGACATATTCGAAGTCTTCCTC
>JAFVQP010000167.1 GCA_017504735.1 Clostridia bacterium
ATGTATAGGCGCGCGTAAAAAGTGTCAATCGGCAAATCGTATCGACGGTACTTTTACAAAAAAATAAAACAATCGGGAAAAAATTGTTTAATCCGCAGGCAATGCGGTTATATATAAGAAACCTCGATTTTTTCGATAGAGAAAAAGTGCGTTCGCTATTGACAAAAGGGGGAAGGCGTGATACAATAGTAAACGCAAAAAAATAAAAAAGAGGTATTATATTTATGAAATACGCATTAAGAGGCATTACCGCAGAAGAACTTTCCTACTCGATGAACCGTATCAAAGCGGATAAGGACACGAAGTTTGAAATCAGACCCCAGTTCTCCCGTACCGTTAGACGTGTAAACGAAAACGACAAAATTTGGTTTGTTGCAATGGAAGTAAAGGTAGAATCCACGGAAGAATCCCCCAAGCCCTTCAATATGAAGGCTCGCCTTGTTGGTATGTTTGAAGCAGAAGACGTAAACGATGAAATGGATAAGCGCGATTTGGTTATCAACATGACCGAAGTTGTATATCCTTATCTCCGTGCAGCTGTTTCTTCCTTGACGGCTACCGCGTTCTTGAACCCTCCTATGACGTTGCCCGTTGTACCTGCTGGTACGATGTTCCCTGAAGACAGAGGCGAACTTCCTAACAACGAATTGAACTAACTGTAAATAAGCGCAGACTGTGAAAACGGTTTGCGCTTTTTAAGTGGCTTGTTGTGGAAATGTACGTTTTTTTATAATTTATAGATTTTTTGCAAAAATAGATAATATTTTCATTGAAAAAGGTTAAAAATAAAAAAGAAAGTAATTTGTAAAGGGTACATAATTTATTGACAAAAGTATTCACTTTGTTTATAATATTATGGTACATAAAAGTTAGAGGTACCAATTTATGAAGAAAGTACAAAAGATTGCAATTATGACAGGCGGCGGGGATTGCCCTGGCTTGAACCCTGTAATTCGTGCAGTTGTTAAGACTGCTATTTCAAAATATGGCCTTGAGGTAATGGGTGTTCGTCACGGTTATCATGGCCTTTATCACGGCGATTTTATCAAGCTTGGCTTGGAAGACGTGGAAGAAATCATCACGAAGGGCGGTACCATTTTGTACAGCTCCAACAAGGATAACCTTTTCCAATACCCTGTAAAGGATGCGGAAGGGAACTTTGTACGCGATGAAAACGGCAAATTGACCTATGAAGACGTTTCCGACGTCGCAGTAGAACACTTGAATGCGGCAGGTATCGATGCATTGTTCATTTTGGGCGGCGACGGTACGCTTACTTCGGCAAGAGATTTCTCTCGTAAGGGGGTGAACGTAGTGGCTATCCCCAAGACGATTGACAATGACTTGGCAAATACCGATTATACGTTCGGTTTCGATACGGCTATTTCCGTTGCAACGGACGGTCTTGACCGTGTACGTACGACGGGTATGTCCCACCATAGAATTATGGTTGTGGAAATCATGGGCCGCGGCGCAGGTTGGATGACCTTGCACGCAGGTATTGCAGGCGCAGCTGATGCGATTTTGATTCCTGAAATTCCTTACGATATCACCAAGGTTGCTGAAAAGATTAAGGCAGACAAGGCAAACGGTAAAGAATTCTCGATCGTTGCTTGCTCCGAAGGCGCAAAGTCCTTGGACGGTAAGCAGGTTGTTGCAAAGGTAATCGAAGACAGCGCAGATTCTATCCGTTTGGGCGGTGTAGGTGCAGTGGTTGCTGACCAGCTTGAAAAATTGACGGGTTCGGAAGCACGTGCAACGACACTTGGTCACATTCAACGCGGCGGTACGCCCACGGCGCACGACAGAGTATTGTCTTCCCGTTACGGCTATGCGGCGGTAGAGCTTTGCATGAAGGGCGGCTTCGGCAGAATGGTTGCTTTGCAGGGCGATGAAATCGTGGACGTTTCCTTGGAAGACGTAATCGGTCAAAAGACGAAGAACGTAGATCCCAACGGTGAACTTGTTACGATGGCAAAGGCAATGGGCGTTTGCTTCGGCGACTAATTAAATATCAGGTAAAAATGGTACCCCTCGGCAGTTTGCCGAGGGGTTTTCTTATACCATTGGACGGATACATTCGCCAGTGGCGGCGCTTTGGAAAATGACAAAAAATCCACGGTTATCGTCGTAAACGTCGATGGGAACAAAGGTACAAACGTTTTTTATCTCGCTGGGCGGATGGTTTCGATCTTCCGCCCGAAGGGCATAACAAATATACAGTACTTTACCGTCGTTTTTCAAAATACCTACCAAGTATTGCGGTTCTTTTGCTGTGCCTTTCACCCGTACCCATTCGCTGCACGAAAAGGCACCGTTCAAGGTTTTATCGCGAGGATAGTCCTTAAATAGACGGTCAATTTCCGTCTTTACCGCAAAGTAGTATCCATCGGGGTCGGTTTTAAACGACTGGCGTACGCGTGCAGCATCGCCATTCTCCTCAGGGATTGCCCCCGCTTTCGCGTTTTCGCTTTCAGTTGTGCTTTTAGCACGTGCATTGTTTTTAGTTTTTTCAGGCAAACTGCATTCATCGTCTTTCCTCTCAAAATAATTTTCCGTGACGACCGTTTCATCGTCGTAGCTTTTTTTTGAAACTTCACGAGGGGGAGTCGGGGCATTTTCAGGCGGTGTAATTTCTTCCTCCGTTGGAACGGGCGGTGTCGGTGGTAATGGGGGTAAAGGTGGTGTTGGCGGTGGGAGTGGATCGGGCTTCATCTCATACCTGGGTGCCTCATTTTGGCTGATGGCGTTGGAGCTTCCTGCGATTTCGCTGTGAATATTTCCACCTTTTACTCTAGGAAATACGGGGGGCAGGGCGGCATTTAAAATGGTTTTCCAATCATAGGCTTTGTTGCCGTTGATGCCATATGCAATAGGCACTACCTCGTTTTTCACGTAACAAATAATTCCGCAAAACCCCGTGGAAATATCCAAATCGGAGAGAAGATTAAAAAGGCTCTTGCCGCGCAGGGTGAGCATTTCCGTCTTGCCGTTTCCGTCGGACAAAAGGCAGTAATATTCCCCCGAAACGAGGGGCGCAAAGTTGATAACGGACACCTCAACGGCGAGATTTTTACCATATTGTTCGATTTTAATCAGTCCTGATAGGGTTTTACCGTCCCCCGAAAAGCCCTGCTTGATTTGCCGTAAAATACACATTTTTTTGACGTAGTTCATGATATATAAATTCCTTATTTTGGCTTTACAGGTATTATAAGGGGTTTGCTTGGTAAAAATAAGGCAATTTTCTTGTCTTTTTGTCGTGTTTTGCGGAAAAAAAGTTGTTGGAAAGAATAAAAATGTGAAAGAAAATATTGACCGCGGAGCTTTTTTCGCGTATAATAGAGGTATGGAAAAGATCAATACAAAGCTCTTGTGGGCAACACGTATTCTTTTGACGCTTGCGTGCTTGCTTGCGGTGGGTTTTATACTTTATAATTCTATACAACCTGCAACGGAATCTGCGCAACAAAGCAGCCGTGCTGTGGAAATGGTGCAAAAGGCGGTAGCGGTATTTGCGCCTAACTCGCCCATTGTCACGGCGACGGGGGAGACGTACGATAGGTTGCACGAAGCGGTGCGGACTTTGGCGCATTTTTCCGAGTATGCCTTGCTTGGGGCCTTGGCGGCGTGGTGTTATCGTTCCTATACAAGCAAAAAGCTGTGGTTGGGGGTAACTTGCGGCGGTGTGGTATTGATGGCGGTTTTGGACGAGTGCGTACAAACCTTTTCAGCGGGGCGTGGGGCGCAGTTTCTCGACGTCGTGGTGGATGTGCTTGGCGGCGGTGTAGGGATTGCCTTTGCCTTATTTACCATATGGTGCGTGGGTAAAATATTACAAAAAAGGAGAGCGTATGAAACAAGATAGTTTAGAAGTCGCTTTGATTAAATACAACAAAAAGACGTGGAGTAAGAGTGCGCTTTTGGGCTTTTTTATCGGTTTGGCGGTGATTGTGCCTGGGATTAGCGGTTCAACCGTTGCCATTATCTTTAAGCTGTACGACCAGTTTTTGTATGCGGTAGGAAACCTTTTCAAAAAGTTTAAAAAATGCTTTGCGTTTTTATTGCCCATCGGGATTGGGATGGGTTTAGGGGTATTGCTTGGGTTTATCAGCGTCAAAAAACTGCTAGACATTATACCTTTTGCGGTGGTTTGTTTATTTGCGGGCTTGATGTGCGGTGCATTTCCTGCGGTCAATGATGAAATTAAGGGCGCAGAGAAAAATGCGAAGCGGATCACCTTATTTGCGGTTGGTTTACTGATACCCGTTGCGCTTGGGTGCGTTTCGGCGTGGCTTGCCTCGGGGGAAAGTGTAACCGCAGATACCTTTGCAAAAGTGGAATGGTGGCATGCGGTTTTAGGGCTTCTTATTGGTTATGTGGTTGGTGTTACGCAAATTGTACCTGGACTTAGTGCAAGCGCCTTTTTGATGGCGGTGGGTTGGTTCGGCAGCCTTGTGGACAGCGTGAGTATGACCTATTGGAAGAGTAATCCTGCCATTTTCTTGGTATATGTAGGGCTTGGGGTAGGCTTCTTGCTTGGGCTTTTCACCTTCTCAAAGTTGTTGACTTATTTGTTTGGTAAAGCGCGCCACACGTCTTATTTTATGATTGTGGGCTTGTCGCTTGGGTCGATTTTGTCGATGTTTTGCAACGGTGATATCATTGCAACCTATATCGCATGGGCGCAAAACGGTGTAGCTGTTTTGGATCTTTGCCTGGGTATTGCATTGTTTGCGGTGGGGATTGTCGGCGCGTATTTATTGGTTCGTTACCAACGCAAAAAAGATGCGGAAAATGCAGAGGAAAAATAAAAATGGGGCGTACAGGTATGCGTTGAGTTCCTGTGCGCCGTTTTTACGAGGAATAAAGTGGAGTGGTTAAAACGCTTTAAAAAGAGAATACGCGACCTGTCTAATGCGCATGGTTTTACCTGCGATGCATGCGGAAAGGAGTTGTTTGACTATCCCACGCATCGATTGTGTGAGGCGTGCGAGGGTAGCTTACGCCTGAATAACGGCGGTACCTGCGAAAAGTGCGGGCGAAAGACTTTGGCGGAAGGGGTTTGCCTTTCTTGTAAGAGCCGTGCGCCTCGCTTTTTCAAGGGATTTTCTCCGTTTGTTTACCGCGGAGAAAGCGCTTCTTTTATCAATCGTATCAAAACGAACAATCCAACCCTAGCTTTATATTTTGCGGAGAAAATGGCAGAATGTTTGATGGAGCGCTGTGAGGAACTGCAAACGTTTCAAGAAGAAGGGGAAGAAACTTTGCTGTTGATACCCGTACCCTTGACGAAGGCGCGTTTGCGTGAAAGGGGATATAATCAGGCGGTGTTGTTGGCGGAACGGGTGTTTGACGTTTTACGTGAAAAAGGGTATCGTGTGGAATTGCGCGAAGATATTTTAATCAAGCGTAAAGATACTGCGCAACAAAAACATATGGATTATTCTTCCCGAATGGAAAACGTAGCAGGGGCGTATCAGGTTGTGGATAGGCAGGCGTGTAAGAAACGGACGATGGTTTTGATAGACGACGTATTGACAACGGGCGCAACGGGTAGCGAGTGCGCTTCGCGTTTGTTATCTGCAGGCGCAAAGCAGGTCTTTTTCTTGGTGGGTGCATCTTTGCCGGAACAAAAATAGAAAATAAACCGCCGAGTTCGGCGGTTTTTCATCTTTACAGGAAACGTCTTGCCTCAATGTAAAAGCTCCAACGCTTGGCGGAAATTTTCTCAATGCAAGCATAATCGGAAGCGGTGTGTAAAATGTAGTTATCCCCCAAATACAGGGCGACGTGCCCGACTCGCTCGATGCCCGTCTTGTATTGGCGATCTTCATTGGTGAAGAAGATACAATCGCCTCGTTGCAGTTCGTTCTTTTTGACAAATTTTCCTTGCTTTATCTGTGTGCGGGTGGTGACATCGAGTATTTTTCCTGCGCCTTGGTAGAAGATATACTGTATAAGCGACGAGCAGTCGAATTTATGCACGGAGAAATTAGACAACATATTCCCTTTGCCGTCGTGTAAACGAATTGCACCGTAAACGTAAGGGGTGCCAAGCAGTTTGTAGCCTTCGGAAATCACCTTTTCTACCTTGTTGGTGTCACTCTTTTCCAAATTTAAAACAGCGGCGTACGAGGTGCTGATATAGGCCACCTGATTGCGGTAATAGGTCTTATACCAACTACCCGTTTTTTCAATCAACGCATACATGGTGCCTTCTTTTGAACTCGTGAGCACCTTATAACCCGTACCTGCTCCGCTTCTTACATTCACGCTGTCGCCAGTGATGCGTATGTATTGCGCCTTTTGTTTGACGGGTGCTTCGGGGGTGGAAGGGGTGCTAGGTGTATTAGGTTGTGTGGGCGGAGTGATAGGCAGTATTTCTTCCATTTCGGGTGGTGGAGTGCTATCCTCTTCAATGGGAGGGATTTCCTCAGGCGTGGGTAGGGGAGAAGTGCTTTCCGTGTTTTCCGTTTCGGGGACGAGGACTTCTTCGTTTGCTTTACATGCGAAAATAGGGGTGAGTAGGGATAGGGAAAGAATTAGTGCAATAATCGCTTTTATTTTTTTCATAATAACCTCACGTGCGCGTCTTGCCCCTTTGGAGGAAGTGCTTGGGGCGAAGACGCTTATTTCTTGCAAGAGCAAGATGGATATATTATAAGGGATAAAAAGTTTGGTTGTCAATAGAGGAATTTTGTCAAAAAAACCAAAAATGCCCAAGGCAGGTATGAGGTGAGGTATATAATCCACTTCAAGTTTGATTGGTATTTAGGTGAAAACGAGGGCTTATGCGCTTGCATATTTCCCCAATATATGGTATAATAAAATAGTAAAACGGATACGGAGCGATAGAATGGAAAAATTTTTGACCGATTTACATACGCATACGACCTATTCTCACGATGGGAAAAATACCCCGGCGGAGATGTTGGCGGCGGCGCAACGGGCAGGGCTTGCTTTTTACGGTGTGAGTGAACATTTCGACTACGATTACGACCTGTCTTTGGTGGATGAAGAATTGCGTACGGCAATTCAAAACAGCAACCCTGAAGCGTATTTCCACGCGCTTAGACATTTACAGGAAGATTACGAAGGGGTAATGAACGTTGCCGTTGGTGCGGAATTCGGCTACTCGGATAAGCAAGAGGTGCAGGGCAGGTATGCGTTGACGTATGAAAAATACCGTCCTGACTATGTAATCAACAGCGTGCATAGTATGCTAGGGATGGATTTTGCGTATGCCGATTTTGTGGGAGATAAGAAGTTTTGTGGCGACAAAAAAGAGATATTTGGACGATATTTGAAGCTTGTCCGTGACAGCTTGGACGTGCCGTACCATTACGATATTGTAGGCCATATCGGTTACGTGGCGCGCTACGTACCGTTTGAGGATAAGACGATTTCGTTGGAAGAGTTTGGCGAGCAAATAGATGATATTTTGCTGACCATTATCCGCAAGGATAAAATTTTAGAGGTGAACTCCTCTAATAAAACTTTACCCAACCGCACGATTCCTGCGTGGAATATTGTAGAAAGGTATTTTGCGTTGGGTGGTAGAAAAGTATCCTTTGGTTCGGATGCACATTTTGCGGAAAGAATTGCGGATAAACGCGGTGAAGTGGTGGAAATGCTGAAGAAAATCGGCTTTACCTATATCACCGTGCCGTTCCGCGGGGAACATATAAAGGTGGAAATATAATGTCGGAATTGGATTTGTTAAAATTGATGCAGGCGTATGGTGAGGAAACGGAGCTTGGGGATTTTACCCCTGAAGAGTTGCAGGATTTATTGGAGCAAATGCAAAATAGCGGGGAACCTATGCCCCTCACCCCTCAAGCGTTTAAGGAGAAATATTTTGCTTATTACGATGACGTTAAGGATAAATCCTTAAAGAAACAAGATTGGTAAATACGAAAGAAAATCGGAAGAATCATTTGCTTGAAAAAAAGTTTTGATTTTTACCGATTTTTTTTGTAAATAGTATAGATTTCTTTGAAGAAATATGCTATAATAGATAAAATGAGTGATTTCGGGCAAAAACGGCGTTGCAAAAACAACGTTTTTGGGTAAGAAGTCAATTTTAGGAGGATAAAATATCGTATGGAGCCTAAATACAAAAGAGTGCTGCTGAAGCTTTCGGGTGAAGCGTTGGCGGGGGATCAAAGATTTGGCTTAAACCATGAGGTGATTGAACCTGTGGTAGAGCAAATTGTTAAGATACACAACATGGGTGTCGAGGTCGGCTTGGTAATTGGCGGCGGTAACTTCTGGCGTGGCCGTCAGGGCACGAAGATGGACCGTACAACGGCAGACCAAATGGGTATGCTTGCGACGGTAATGAACTCGCTGGCAATGATGGACGCGATTGAACAGCACGGGGTACCCGTTCGTGTACAAACTGCGCTGAACATGATTTCCTTGGCAGAACCTTTGATTTTGAGAAAGGCGCTTCGTCACTTTGAGATGGGCAGAGTGGTAATCTTCGCTTGCGGTACGGGGCATCCTTACTGTTCGACGGATACGGCGGCGGCGCTTCGTGCGTGTGAAATTGACGCGGATATCCTTTTGATGGCGAAAAACGTGGATGGGATTTATGATTCTGACCCTAAAACTAACCCTGAAGCACGCAAATACGATATTTTGAAATATTCCGACATTATCAACCGCAATTTGAAGGTAATCGACTTCACGGCGGCAACGATGTGTATGGAAAACAACGTGCCTACCTTGGCGTTTGGGTTGAATGAAGAAAACTCGTTGGTGCGCGCGGTATGCGGCGAACGTTTGGGTACGTTGATTGAGGTGTAAAATAAGCAAAACGGGATCCCGTTTTCAGCTTTGCCGAAAGGCGGAATAAAAAGATAGATATAAGGAGAATTGTTATGATTGAAAATGAAAAGATTGAAGAGATGATGTTAGAGTTGGAAGAAAAAGCGGAAAATACCCTTACCGCTTTGGATAGAGAATACGGCGCAATTCGTACGGGTAGAGCAAACCCCCGTATTTTGGATCGTTTGGAAGTAGAAGCATACGGCGGTATGAGCAAGCTTATCGAGCTTGGTAACGTTTCCGCTTTGGATGCAAAATGCTTACAGATCAGCCTTTGGGATAAGTCCCTTTTGAAAGCTGTTGAAAAGGCAATTTTGCAATCGAACATCGGCTTGACGCCTAGCAATGACGGTAACGTAATTCGTCTTGTCTTCCCTGATATGACGGAAGAACGCCGTCGTGAACTCGTAAAACAAGCGAAGAAGATGGGGGAAGAATCGAAGGTTGCAATGCGTAACCACCGCCGTGAAGCGATGGACGTTATCAAAAAGATGAAGACTGCAAAGGAGTTGTCTGAAGACGAAGCTGCTGGTTGTGAAGCAGACGTTGAAAAGGCGATTTCTGGTTATATGTCGAAGTTGGAAGAAATTATTTCTGCAAAAGAAAAGGAATTGATGACTATTTAAGCCATGCGGAAGAATAAACTAATGCAAGGGGTGAAAATACCCCAACATATCGCCATCATCATGGACGGAAACGGGCGTTGGGCGAAAAAGCACATGATGCCCCGTTCAATGGGCCATAAACATGGTATGGAACGTATGGTAGGGTTGATGGAGCGTGCTTTTGAGCTTGGCGTTAAATACATCACCGTATATGCGTTGTCCACGGAAAATTTAAAGCGTCCCAAAGAGGAGCTTGACGCATTGTTCAATCTTTTCCGCAATAATTTTAAGAAAGCGTTGGGAAAGGTTTGCGAGCGTGGGGTGCGCCTTCGCGCCCTCGGCGACGTGTCGCTTTTACCCGATGATATTATCAAAGTATTGCGTGAGAGTGAGGCGGAAACGGCGAAATATGAAGGGCGAGGTGTCAACATTGCGGTGTGCTATGGCGCGCGTGATGAAATTGTCCACGCGGTGAACGCGGCGGTGGAAAAGGGCGAAAAGGTGACGGAACAAAGCTTTGCCGACCTGCTTTATACGGGCGGTTTGCCTGACCCCGATTTGATTATCCGTACGGGAAAAGAGGTGCGTCTTTCGAACTTCTTGTTGTATCAAGCGGCTTATGCCGAGTTGTATTTTTCCGACAAAATGTTCCCCGAGTTTTCCGATAGAGATTTGGATAAAGCGATTGTTGCGTTTTCAAAACGTACTCGTCGTTTTGGAAAGACGGACGAACAGTTATAAACTTACATAAGTGAAATGAAGGGGGCAGGTATGCGTTCAATGTGAAATTGCACGCGTGTGCCCCTTGCGTTTTTAGGAGTAAAGATGAAAATTCGATTGATTTCCGGGTCGTGTTATATCGCCCTGCTTGCGGTATTCTTTTGCTTAAAAATCTTTTTGCCGTATGGTGATTTTTATTTTGACGGCTTGATTTATGCGTTTGCAATTTTGGGCACGTTTGAAATGCTTCGTGCGACAAAAGAAAAAACCACGAAGGCAGAACGTGGCTTGGTATATACTTTTACAGCAATCACCATACCCGCAGTAGCGGTAGGGGAATATTTTAAAGGTTGGGGCTTAGCAACGATGGGCGGTGCAATCCTTGTATTGTCGATTGCGCTTTTATCCTTGTTGGTAATCCGTCACGAGGAAACCTCATTGGAAAGTTTGGGGCTTTCTTTGCTTTCGGCAGTGTATCCTACCCTGTTGCTTGCATTGATGGTGCTTGCTAATCATGCGACAGCGCCTGGGGCTTTGACAAAGATAGCCTTTGATTCCCGCTTGCTGATTTTATTCGTATTTGTCGTTTCTCCTTGCGCGGATTCGATTGCCTACGTATTTGGTAAATTCCTTCGTAAGTATTTCCCCAAGAAGATGACCCCTGTAATTAGTCCCAACAAGACGGTGATCGGCGGTATCGGCGGTTTGGTGGGCGGTATGCTTGGCGCGGCGGCGTTGTACTTTATCTATAACGCAACGGCGGGCAGCTATGACCAAATGCATATTTGGTTGCCCATATATCTTGGGCTTGGCTTGGTGGCATCGGTGGCTACGGCGTTTGGCGACTTGGTGGAAAGCTGTATCAAGCGCAAGCTTGGCTTGAAAGATATGGGCAATATTATGCCTGGGCACGGTGGCGTGCTTGACCGTTTGGACAGCGCATTTTACTCCACAATCGTGGTGTATCTTGCGTACGTAATCGTTTGTTTGGTGGTATAAGCTATGAAAACCATTTCGTTAATCGGTTCGACGGGTTCCATCGGTAGGCAGGTTTGCTCGGTGGTGAGAAGACACCCCGATAAGTTTAAAATTAAGAGCATTGTTGCAAATTCGTCTGCGGAGCTATTTTTACAGCAGGTAAAAGAGTTTATGCCCGAATATGCCGCTTTGGCGGATGAAAAGGCGGGTAAAGAAATTGCGGCGCAAATTCCTCAAGGCGTCAAGTACGGTTATGGGGAAAAAGCGGCGGAAGAGGCAATTGCCTATGGTGACGTGGCGTTTGTTGCGGCAACGGGCTTTGCAGGGTTAAAGTACAGCTTAAAGGCGGTGGAATTGAAAAAGGACATCGCGCTTGCCAACAAGGAAACCTTGGTTTGCGGCGGCGAGTTGGTGATGGGAAAAGTGCAAGCGGCAGGCATTGATCTGATGCCTGTGGACAGTGAACATTCTGCGCTTTGGCAGGCGTTAAACTTCCGCGCGAATGCACCTTTCCGCCGTTTGATTATCACGGCAAGCGGTGGCCCATTCTACGCTTACACGGACGAACAATTGAAAAATGTGACACCCATGTCTGCGTTGAAACATCCTACGTGGCAAATGGGCGCAAAAATTACCATTGACAGCGCAACCCTTTTGAATAAGGGTTTTGAGGTGATTGAGGCGCGTTGGCTGTATGATGCGCCGCTTGAAAAAATACACACGATCGTACAACCTGAAAGTATTATTCACTCGATGGTGGAATTTGACGATGGTTGTGTGATGGCACAGATGAGTTATCCTACGATGGAGTTACCCATTCAGCTTGCACTCACCTATCCCGACCGCTTTGATTGCGGTTTGAAGCCGCTTGACTTTGCGGCGCTTGGCGCAATTCGGTTTTTACCTTTAGAGAGAAAACGTTTCCCTTGTTACGATTTGGCGTTGACTGCGTTGGAGCTTGGGGATAACTACCCTTGCGCATTGAACGGCGCAGGTGAAATCGCGGTACATGCATTTTTACAAGAAAGGATAGCTTACACCGAGATTGCGGAAACTATGAAGGCGGTTTTGGAAAAAACGGAGCGTATGCAAACGGCTTCGTATGAGATTTTGAAAGAAACGGACGCACGTGCGCGTGCGTTGGCGCGCGAAATTATTGGGAAATAATGTTCGCGAATAATAGTGAAGAGAGGGGTTTATGACAATTCATTTGTTGTCTTTTGCAGGTGTGATGAAGAGTGTAGGCAGTATCTTGCTTGCAATTTTGATTTTACTTGTGATGGTGACGGTACACGAGTTTGGGCATTACGTTGCGGGAAGGACGTTGGGTTTTAAAATTAACGAGTTTTCCGTAGGGTTTGGTCCTGCCATTTTTAAAAAACGCAGTAAAAAAACGGGGGAATTGTTTGCGGTACGCATCATTCCGCTCGGCGGCTATTGCGCATTTGACGGCGAAGACGAGTTTGAGGGCGAAAATGAGAAAAACGAAGTAAAAGAGGAACCGTTTGCGGACATTCAACCCGAGAAAACGCAAAATGATGAGGGCAGGGTTGCGTTGAGCGAGGAAATCCCTCAAAAAGAAGAGGAGTTTCCTGAACCGCAAGGGGCGCGCTTTAACGATCAAGCCCCTTGGAAACGCATCATCGTCTTGTTGGCGGGCGCGACAATGAACTACCTTTTGGCGGTGGTACTCATTATATTGATGTTCGCGTGCTTTGGACGTCCGATGTATAAAGTGATGAGCTTTCACGCGCCGGGCGCGGAAACAGAAACGATATCGGACGTTGTATTGGAAGATGATTTGCAGGTGGGTGACGTCATCATGAAGATTGATGGCAAAACCATGTATTTGATTACCGATTATATGGATGCGCTTGACGGGCATAAGCAAGGGGATCGCTTGACAGTGACTGTGTTGCGCGGCGAAGAAGTCAAAGACGTGTATCTTGAATTAAAAACGGACGCAGATATTGCAAACCTTTCCGATACCAATACGCTGCTTGGCGCAATGGGGATTTATGAGCTTCGTGCGGCTACGGAAAAGGAAGGATTCTTTCAAACGATCGGAAATTCCTTTGCATATTCGGTAAAAATCGGCGGAACGGTACTCCGTTCGCTTGGGGAGCTTTTGACAGGGAAGCTGGGAATTGATGCGATGGGCGGCCCGATTACCACCATCAAAGTGACGTCGGAAGCGGCGTCCGCGAGCATAACTTCCTTCTTAAATATTGCGGCGTTCATCGGGGTAAACCTTGCCGTGTTTAACCTTTTGCCCATTCCCGCATTGGACGGTTGTAAAACGATTTTTTGTCTTATCGAGTGGATTCGCAAAAAGCCCGTCAACCGTAAGGTGGAGACGATTATTCACTTCGTGGGCATCATTTTCCTGTTCGGTTTTGCAATTTTAGTGGATATTTTACAATTATTTTAAGAAAAAAAGTTCGACTGTCAAGTAAAAATGCTTGACAGTTGCTTTTTTATGCGGTATAATAGACGACGGAAATTAGGGAGGAGGCGAGGAAATGAAAGACGATTTGCATTTTCTTCAGCTGTGGGATTTGTATTCCCCGCTCCTTACGGCGACGCAAAAGGAGATTACGGACCTGTATTTCAATTACGACCTTTCGCTTGGCGAAATAGCAGAGCAGAAGGGGGTATCCCGTCAAAGTGTTTCCGATTGCTTGCAAAAATGCAGAAAACAGTTGGAAAAATATGAAGAAAAACTTTGTTTCTTAAAGGCTTTAGATGGACTTTCACAAGAATATTCGGCGTATATGACGGAAGTGGAACGCTTTATCGAACGTGAAAAAGGGGATTTCCCTGCGCTGAATGGCTTGAAGGAAACATTAGAAGACGTGCACAAGCAATTTGGTGTAGAGACGGAAAAAACGGATGACGGTGAAATCGTCGGCGTAGTATTCCGCGACGGGGAATAAGGAGAGAAAAATGGCTTTATTCGGTTCATTATCGGAAAGATTGAATCATATATTTTCAAAATTGACGAAGCGTGGTAAGCTGACCGAGATGGAAATCCGTACGGCGATGCGTGAAGTGCGCGTAGCTTTGTTAGAGGCAGACGTAAACCTGCGCGTTGCGAAGCAATTTATTGCGGACGTGTCGGAAAAAGCGGTCGGTCAGGAAATTTTATCTTCGTTGAACCCTGCACAGCAGGTTATCAAAATTGTCAATGAGGAATTGATTGCCCTGATGGGTTCGAAAAATGCGAAGTTAGAGGTTTCCCCGAAACTTCCTACCGTTATTATGATGTGCGGTTTGCAAGGTGCGGGTAAAACGACCCTTTGCGGTAAGCTTGCGACCCTCTTGAAAAAGCAGGGCAAACGCCCCTTGTTGGTGGCAGGCGATATTTATCGCCCTGCGGCAATTACACAGTTGCAGGTGGTAGGTAAAAACGTGCAGGTGGAAGTGTTTGAAAAGGGTACGCAAAACCCTGTAAAGACGGCAAAACAAGCCATCGATTACGCGCGTTCGATGAATTATGATACGGTAATCCTCGACACGGCAGGTCGTTTGCAAATTGACGATACGCTGATGCAGGAGCTGGAAAATATTAAAAAAGAAGTAGAAGTGACGGAGACTTTGCTCGTTGTAGATGCTATGACGGGTCAAGAAGCTGTCAACGTTGCAGATACGTTCAATACTCGCCTCGATGTGACGGGGGTAATTCTTACCAAGCTTGATGGTGATACGCGCGGCGGTGCGTGCTTGTCCATCAAAGCGGTAACGGGTAAACCCATCAAATTTATCGGTGTGGGTGAAAAGATGGGGGATCTGGAACCCTTCTATCCCGACCGTATGGCGTCGAGAATCCTTGGCATGGGCGACGTGCTGTCCTTGATTGAAAAGGCACAGCAAGCCATCACCGAAGAGGATGCGAAAAAGATGCAGCAAAAAATGCTCGGTAATACCTTTACGTTGACCGATTATCTTGACCAGTTTGCAATGATGAAGAAGATGGGCGGCGCATCTGCAATGCTCTCAATGTTGCCTGGCGCAGGGAAATTGAAGGTAAACGAAGGGGATATCGATGAAAAGAAAATCGAACGAACCAAGGCGATTATCCTTTCCATGACCAAGCAAGAACGTGACAATCCTTCCATCATCGACAGTAAGAGAAAACGCCGTATTGCGGCAGGCTCTGGTACGACGGTGCAAGAAATCAACCAGCTCTTAAAGCAGTTTGAACAAACGAAGATGTTGATGAAACAGTTGAAAGGCGGGAAAGGACGCTTCAAGCTTCCATTTTAAGTAAATAAGCATACCAGGTATGCGTTGACATTACAAAAGCTAACTACGGTGAAAACCGTAAATATAGAAAGAAAAAAATTTTTTAAGATACTTTGGAGGTATTTATTATGGTAAAAATGAGACTTTTCAGAATGGGCGACAAGAAAAACCCTATCTATCGTGTAGTTGTTGTTGATGGCAGAAAGGCTGCTACCGGCGAATACATTGATTGCGTTGGTCACTACAGACCTACCTGCGACCCTGTAGAACTTGACATCGACGTTGCAAAGGCAAAAGATTGGCTTGCAAAAGGCGTTCAGCCCACCGAAACCGTTAAGAGCTTGCTTGTAAAAACTGGCGCAATGGAAAAGAGTGCGAAGCTCAGCGCAGCAAAGACCAAGACGAAGAAGAGCAAATAATCAGCGGATTATACTGGAAAAATAGGGGTATAGTATGCTGGATTTGATTAAATACATCGTCGGGCAGTTTGCAGAGGATAAGGAAAATATCGAATACGTGGTTACGGAAAAGGATCGTGTAATCGAGGTAAACGTTATCCTTTCGCCTTCCGATATGGGCAAAGTAATCGGTAAACAGGGTAAAATTGCAAAGGCAATGCGCACCATCGTGCGTGCGGCTACTCCTGCAAGCAGCAAGCGTTATGCGATTGAAATCAGCGAACGCGGCGGCGAAACCGTAGATGCTGAATAATCGGGCTGTAGGCTAAAACATTTAGGTAAAAAAGGGCTTTTTGATAAAAGCCTTTTTTTGCCTTATATGATGAAATCGTGGGGGCAGGTGTGCGTTGAATGTAAATTTTGCCCTCAAAAATTGATTGGCGAAGGAGAAAGTATGGATCGTTTAATCATAGGCGAAGTATTAAAACCGCAAGGGATTAGAGGGGAACTGAAGGTGAAAACCTATACCGATTTTCCCGAAGACGTAAAGGAATTTGGGACGGTGTATATCGAAGATAAGCCGTATAAAATTCTTTCCTTCCGTGTCGGTCCTGACGGCGCGGCGTATCTTGGTTTGCGCGGTATTCCTGACCGCAACGCGGCGGAGCTTTTCCGTGGTAAAAAGATAGAGGGCGATAGAGAGGATGCGCCCCCCTTGGAAGAGGGCAGACATTATATTGTCGATATCCTCGGTTTAAATTGTGAAACGGAAGCGGGGGAATTTCTTGGCGTTGTCAAACACATTGCAAGCCTTTCCTCGGACGTTTATACCTTAGAAAAAAATGGGAAGGAAATTTTGTTTCCTTCCGTGAATGGCGTAATTGTTAAATTTGACATTGAAGGCGGTAAAATCATCGTCAACAAGGAAAAATTTGACCAAATCGCTATATATTAATAAAGGCTCTACCACGGGCGTATGGTTGATTTTTAACCGAAAACCGTGAAAGGATACTCATCAACCATCTATCGTGACGGTGCCAAAATAAAAACTCCCTCGTATAGACGAAGGAGCTTTTATGATAGGAGTTCATACTCCCTTTTTCAGGAGAGTATGGAATTTTCGGCTTTCCTTAACAAAGGATTTTGAGGAGAATAACACGACGCCCACAGCGACCGCGATGGCGAGGTCGGGCAGGACGTATCCTGCTTGATAGATGAAACTGTACAATGCGGCAGGCGTACCTTCAGGGGCGAAAACGCCAAAAGCGAACGTACCTGAAAGGAAATGCATGCAAAATCTGCCTAACCCTGCAAGGACAGCGCCTAAGGCGAATTGAAGTTGGGGGATTTTACGCAAGGAAGAATGGTTTGCGAACAATCCAGCCAACCCGATCCAAGCAAAAGCGACAGGATAATCGAGTAAAAATTGCGCAGGGTGCAGAACGGACGGGTCTTGAAATGCTTGTAACAGTCCGTAGATAAATCCTGCAAAAATTCCCTTTCTTACGCCAAACATATAGGCGTATATCATAAGCGGAAGCAACGATGCAGGGGTAATGGAACCGCCTTGCGGCAAACGGACGAGCCGCATAAAGGACAGGGCGAAACTCAACGCGATACACACAGCGGCGTAGGTGACGCTCTTTGCGTCAAAGTCCCGTTTTTCCTTTTTCCCAAAGAGGAAGGCAAGGATAATGAGCGCCGCTACGGATAAGCCGCTTGCAACGTATAATGCCGCCGACTGGACGTCCTCGTTGGTAAGCCAGTTGTTTTCAGCGGCGTTTCCGGATGCGAAGTGTACGCCCATACAAATTAAAGTGGCGATAAATGCACACCCTACAATGGAGCCGAGCGCTATATGCCATACTTTCGTATGCTTTACACGCAATAGAATGGTGCTAAATGCAATGGCGCAAAGTAAGACGAGGAGCGGGATAAACAGGATTTTTTCGATTCCATCTTCTTGAAGGGAGAGGATGAGGAAGAGGGCGCAAAGGGCGCATGCATAGAGTATAATTGCAGGGCGCACGATGGTGAAAAAACGCTTTCGATTTTCACCTTTTAAAGCAAACGAGCATACCAGGTATGCGATGACGAGTGAAAAAGACAACCAAATGGCGATGGAACGCACCGCATTTAACGGTGTATCGAACAGTGTGAAGTACCACGTCCACCCGTCTAGTAGGGAATGAAGAAACATAAAACCTCCTTTTTTCCGTCGTATGCGTTCTGAAAAAGAAAACACCCAACACAAGCGTGTGGGTGCAAACATCCCTTTCACCGTATCATGCAACAGCGTGTAAACGGAAAAACGGTTATCAATCTCTCGCTCAAGTATTACCTTGCCGATTCAAATGGTATAATCTCAGCCCTTTCGGGCACCCACGACGGATTTGTTTAATTGTAAACCCATTATACCCCATCCAATAGGTTTTGTCAAGGGGTAAAATGGATAAAATTTATAAAAGAGGAAAAAAAGATGCGTTACGATTTTTATGCGTATATGGATAGAATGAAGCATATCAAGCGTTGGCAGTTGATGTATTCTACCCGCAAAGAGAATATTATGGAGCATTCGCAATCCGTTGCGGTGCTTTCCCACGCGCTCGTTACCATTCATAATGAGGTGTATGGCGGAAATGCAGACGTTTTGAAGACGGTTTTGTATGCGATTTACCATGAAACGAGTGAAGTTATGACGGGGGATTTGCCCACGCCGATTAAATATTACAACCACAGCATTCAAGGTGCGTATAAGGAATTGGAAAAAAAGGCGTGTGAGAAAATCGTCAGCACTTTGCCTGAAGAGATGAAACCTGGCATTGCGCCCTACGTGCTTGCGGATGAGGACTGCTTGGAGTCACGTTTTGTGAAGGCGGCGGATCGTTTGGCGGCGTATATCAAGTGCGTGGAAGAATTGCGTTCGGGCAACAAAGAATTTTCCGAAGCGAAAAAGAGTATTGAGGCAGACTTGCACTCGAAAAATATGCCGGAAGTGGAATATTTCTTCGAACATTTTATCCGCTCGTTCGAGTTGACGTTGGACGAGTTAGAGGTGTTTTAACTTTCACCTAATTTTCAAACAATCTTAAAAGAATAAACAAAAAAATACTATAATATATAGTAGTAGAATTTACTTTCAGGAGTGAATGTGAAGATGAAAAAAATGGTAAAAAGCTTGCTTGCAGGGCTTTGTGCGGTTACGGTGCTTATTGGCATGTGTGCGTGCGGTAAAAGTGCGTATGACGTTGCTGTAAAAAATGGTTACCAGGGGACGGAAAAGGAATGGCTTGCAAGTTTGCAAGGCGTTGACGGTAAAAACGGTGCGGACTTAACCGCGCAAGATATTTATGAAACGGCGGTTCAAAACGGTTACGAAGGGACGTATCTTCAATTTTGCCAAGACGTATTGAAGGTGGATTTGCGTGAAAATAACGACGTGGATACCATCGCAAAAAACGTGACCTCGGTTGTGAGTATTTATTGTGGTTTTGCTCAAACTGTACGTGCTAATCCTTGGACGGTTCAAACGCGTTACTATCCTACGGCGGGCGCTGGGGTTATCATTGACTTAAACCAAGAAACGGGCGATGCGCTGATTGTCACCAACTACCACGTTATTTACGATGCGAACAGTGACAGCGCAAGCGGTATTTCCGACTCGATTTACCTTTACACCTATGGTGCGTACAACGCTTTTTCGGGAAACGAATATACCACTCCTTATGCGGATACCAAGGGCGACGGCATGAAGGCGACCTACGTTGGCGGTGCGATGGAATACGATATCGCTCTTTTGAGTGTAAAGGGGAGCGAGCATTTAAAAACCTGTCTTGCTTCGGCGGCAAAATTTGCAGAATCGGACGAAGTACAGGTAGGGGAAAAGGTGTTTGCCATCGGTAACCCTGACGGCGCAGGGATTGCGACGACGGAAGGTATCATTTCCGTAGAATCGGAATATATCCAAATGTCTTCAACGGATGGCTCTTCTACCGTGATACAGTATCGTGTTATGCGTACGGACGCAGCGATCAACAGCGGTAACTCCGGCGGTGCGTTGTTTAACTCGCAAGGGGAACTTATTGGTATCACCAATGCGAAAAATGCAAGCTCGCAGGTGGATAATATGGGTTATGCTTTGCCTAGCTCGCAGGTGAGAAATTTGGCGCAAAACATTTTGGATAACCGCGCGGAACAATGCGCTCGCGTGGCATTGCTTGGGATTATGGTGCAAACGGTGGATTCGAAAGCCTATTACGATGACCTTGGCAGATTGAAAATTTTAGAAGAATTTGAGGTTGCTACGGTAAATCAAGGCTCGGCAAACGGCAAGGTGAAGGTTGGCGATAAAATTAAGGGCATCAAAATCAATGATGGCGAATGGGTAAGCTTTACCCGTCAATATCAGCTTATCGACCAATTGCTCTGCGTAAGAAAGGGTGACAGTGTTGTCTTGAAGCTGATTGATTCGAACGGCGTTGAGCGTGAAGAAACGATTTTGTTTGACCAGGATGGCTATTTTGTAAAATATGACTAAATAAATTGTGAATGCAGGTGAAAACACCTGCATTCTTTTTATAAATCGGGACTTGACAAAAAACGCTTTTTATTGTATAATAAACTTTGTAAATATTGGTGGTCGGGAGGCAGTTATGCGTACGGAAGAATTTATCCAAAAAATTTCAATACAAGCAAAGGATAACGCGCGGTTTGAAGAATTGAAGAGAGGGATTCCGCTTGGCGAGGATGCAAACGGAGCAATTGTTTTGGCGCAGAAAAGCGCGCAAACTTATACGGTACGCAATACTTGTGTTACAGGTGGTAACAAGACGCAATTTATCCGCCGTTTATTGATTTCGCTTTCCTGTATGCATGATACAAACGATGCGTGCTTTGTCGTGCTTTCTCCCTATTTGGAATACGGGGAATTGTTGCGTTTGAGCGGTAGTGATTTCACCATTCCCTATATCCGCAAGAAAGAAGACCTTGCCCCTGTCATGAAGACCTTGAAAGAGTTGATTTTCATGCGTCAAAACGGCACGGGGTATCCTCGCCTTTTCTTGGTGCTTGACGGTTTGGAAACCTTGGAAGAAGGCAAAACGAATATGGACCTTTCCGAATATAGCATCATTTTGGAAATGTTTATGCGTGTACCGAACGTGGACATTATTTGCGGTATGGAATTGGGGCGCAGTATTTTTGCAGGCTGTCCAGGCACCTTCCTTGGCAGAGGAAATTGTTTGGTAACGGCACGTGAAAACGGAAAAGCGGACGTAACTTACGTCAATGATGACACTTCTTTGACGATGCCTTTGCCGATTACCTACTCTAGCGAGCCGGCGGTGATGGAGAGTATTATTTATCTCAATTCCTTACCGACCGAGCGTTGATGGGCTGTATCCTACATATGGAAAAAACTACGAAATTTGACTTTCATCAAATACCTGCCCCCTTGCTTTCTTGGTATGAAGGGTGCAAACGAGACTTGCCTTGGCGGGAAAACGTTACGCCTTATCGGGTGTGGGTGTCGGAAATTATGTTGCAACAAACGCGCGTGGAAGCGGTTAAGGAATACTTTGTACGCTTTATGGATGCTTTGCCTACCGTGGAAGACCTTGCACAGTGTGAAGAGGAAAAGCTGTTAAAGCTTTGGGAAGGGCTTGGTTATTACAGCCGAGCGCGCAATCTGCAAAAGGCGGCGAAACAGCTTGTGCTTTTTTACGATGGGGCATTTCCCAAAGATAAAAAGGCGTTGATGGATTTGCCTGGGATAGGCAGTTACACCGCAGGGGCGATTGCGTCGATTGCGTTTGGTTTGCCTGAGGCGGCGGTAGATGGTAACGTGTTTCGTGTGGCGGCGAGGTTGGAAGAAAATTCCACCTGCATAGCCGACCCTAAATATAGAAAATACTTGGAAGAAACGCTGACGGCGGTTTACCCCGAGGCGGGGGAAAAGTGTAGTGCGTTTACGCAAAGCTTGTTCGAGCTAGGCGCATTGATTTGCAAACCGCAAAGCCCCGATTGCGAGGCTTGTCCTTTGAAAGGGTGTTGCAGGGCGTATCAAAAGGGTACGCAAGCGCTTTTTCCCGTGATGCCTGAAAAGAAAGCAAAACGGCAGGAAAAGGTGTTTGTTTTTGTGTTGGAAACCCCTCAAGGGTTTTGCATACGCCGTAGAGAAGAGGGCGTTTTGCGTGGGTTGAACGAATTTCCTTCTGTGGTTGCAGAGGAAGGCGATTCTCCTGAAAAAATATTAAATGAATGGGGCATGTATGCGTTCACGGAGAGAAAACGCAAAAAATACACGCATATTTTCACCCATATACGGTGGGATATTACTTGTATTTGGGCGCAGGTAGAGGATGCGCCGTTCGACACCTATACTTTGGATGAAATTGAGGAAAGTATCTCCCTGCCGACTGCGTTTAAACAGTGTTTGGGGATTTTAAAAGTATGAAAGAATATAAATTGACGTTTGAAATGGTGCCTGAGGAGTGCTGGTTTAGCAATTTACGCAGTGTTTTACAGCCCAAGGATTGGGATACAGTGAGGCGTGACGCATATGCACGGGCTGGCGGCAGGTGTAGGATTTGCGGAAGGCAAGCCCGTCTAGAGGCGCATGAAAAGTGGAGCTACGACGACGAAAAGGCGTTGCAAAAGTTAGAGGACGTGGTGGCGCTTTGTCACAGCTGTCACGAGGTAAAGCATATCAGCCGTACCCAGCTGATGGGGAGGGGTATGGAAGCGATGGAGCATTTTATGAAGGTCAATCGCTGTTCGCAAATGGATTTTCACGCGGCGTTGCAAGAGGCAAACGATGAATATTTTCGCCGCAACCGCGTGGAAGGCTGGGTGACGGACGTGACTTGGCTTAAGGATAGATTTGACATAAAGTTAAAATATTAAAAGAGAGGAATAGATTATGAAGGTATTACTTGTAAACGGCAGTTATCACGAAAAGGGTTGCACCTACACCGCACTTGCGGAAGTGGCAAAGTCGTTGAACGCAAACGGCGTGGAAACGGAAATTTACTGGCTTGGTCAAAACCAGGTAAGCGGTTGTAAGGGTTGCTGGGCTTGTAAGAAGATCAAAAAATGCGTGATTGACGATGGTATGAACGAATTTGTGGCAAAAGCGGCGGAATTCGACGGCTTTGTCTTCGGTTCGCCTGTGTATTACGCATCGGCGGCAGGCGCATTGGTTAGTTTTATGGACCGTGTATTTTACAGCGGCGGTAAACATCTTGCATACAAACCTGCGGCGGCGGTGGTTAGCTGCAGACGCGCGGGCGCAAGTACGACCTTTGACGTGATTAACAAGTATTTTACCATCAATAATATGCCTATCGTAGGGTCGAATTACTGGAACGAAATCCACGGCAACACCGCGGAAGAAGCGGCGCAGGACGAAGAAGGTCTGCAAACGATGCGTGTGCTCGGCAACAATATGGCTTGGCTGCTTAAATGTATCCAACTTGGCAAAGAGGCAGGGATTGCACCTGAAACGGAAAAGAAAATTTGGACAAATTTCATCCGTTAAAGGGATTTTCGTAATACTTAGTAGGAAAAATGAACCCCAAGGTTGTTGAAAGCCTTGGGGTTTCTCTCATATAAGCCGATTTTGTGAAAAAGTTCACAGTTTCTATATGGATATAGAAATAAGGCTTGACGGAAGCGAAAAAAAGTGCTAAGATAATTACATAATATGGAGGTTGGCATATGAAAAAGATGAAAAAACTTCTTTTGACGGCTTTGGGTGTCCTGACGATTGCGGCAGGCTCCTTTGGTATGGTTGCATGTAAAGAGGAAAGCGACAACAGCTCTACACAAGAAGACAATCAAATCCGTGCAGTTTATAACATGTACGTGGCGGATAAGGAAGCACAGGGGAAAACGCCCCTTACCTATGAAATGTGGTTGCTTAGCATCAAAGGGGATAAGGGTGACGATGGAGAAGATGGCTTAACCCCTTACATTGGTGAAAATGGTAACTGGTGGATTGGCGAGTTTGACACGGGCGTAAATGCAAGCGGTGAAAAAGGCGACAAAGGTGAAACTGGCGACAAAGGCGAACAAGGCGCGCAAGGTGAAAAGGGCGAAGATGGTAAAGACTGCGTCGGTATTGAAAAGGTTGAATACGACGAAAATGGCAACCTTGTTATTACGTTAGCGGATGGAACTACAACTACAATTGTTCATGAATGGAGTTTTGATTATACATTGGTCGAAGCGAATTGCACAAAACTGGGGTTAGAGCTTTATTCCTGCAATAAATGTGGTCTTACAAAAACTGTAAAAATCCCAGCACATGGGCACACAGTTCATAATGATGCTACTTGTACGGAAGATAAAATCTGTACTACATGTGGTGATGTGGTTGAAGTAGCCTTTGGACATAATTATATTGATAGAATGTGTGCGAATTGTAACAAATATGAACCCTCCAAAGGATTGTCGTACGAATTATCCAACGATGGCTCATATTATAAAGTTACAGGAGCTGGCACATGCACTGATAGTATTCTTGTTATACCATCAACATATAACAATATTCCCGTTAAAGTCATAGCGGAAGAGGCGTTTAACAATTGTGATTTTATTATCGACTTGATAATAGAAGAAAATGTCACTGTAGTGGAAAGTGATGCGTTTTATGGGTGTGATAATATTGTTAATATTGCTATTCCAAGTACAATACAAGACTTTAGTATATATGGACTTCGTGATGCTTATTGTTTGCAAACCATAATTGTAGATGAAAATAATTTGGTGTATAAGTCATTAGATGGCAACTTATATAGTAAAGACGGAAAAACATTATACAAGTATTGTGCAGGAAAGAAAAACAACAGTTTTATCGTACCCAGTGAGACCAATTTTATTGCGTCATATGCTTTTAGTTATGCTACAAATCTAAGGGAAATTACAATTAACGAACCGGTGTCGACGGGTATGGGTGATGCTTTCTATAATTGCTCCAATATATCTAGGGTAAATACGAGCAGTATAGACAATTGGTTTTGCATGGAGTTTTTTCCTATATATGGAACCCCTATGTATAATGGAGCGGATTTATATGTTAATGGTGAGAAGTTGACTTCATTGATTCTTTCTGAAGACTCAAGCAATATAGCTTCGTATTGTATGTATGGCTGTTCAAGTATCGAGAGTATTACTATTTCTGATGGTTACACGGGTGATTTAAGATATAAGTTTATGCTTTGTGAGAATCTTGAGCAATATATTGTTAGTCGAACCCATCCTTTATATTCCACGATAGATGGTAATTTATATAACAAAGCAGGGACTAAACTTATTGATTATTGTAACGGAAGGACAAGTACCAGTTTTAAAATTCCTGATGGTGTCGTTGAGCTTGATGAATATGCATTTAGAGGCGATAATTCATTGTGCTATTTAACTATTCCTGCAAGTCTTCAAAAAATGGGAACATACAGCAAAATATATGAAACCTATGTATTTATTGATTGTGATAATCTTTCAAGTATATATGTAGATGAAAATAACCCTAATTTTTCGTCTATTAATGGTATACTTTTTAATAAGGATGCAACAATTTTATATAGATTTCCTGAAGGTAAATATTATTATTCTTATGATATTCCAAAGAGTGTGAAGAGTATCAGTGATAATGCATTTAGGGATTGTGATTGTATTGATTCTATAAATTTGCCAGAAGGACTTACAACAATTGGAGCATATGCTTTTTATGGAGCTAAATATATATACGATATTGATTTACCAAACAGTTTAAAAGAAGTCGGGTCTGAAGCATTTACTGAAACCAGATTTTTAAATGAATTGCAGTGGGAGGATGGAGTATTATATATTGGAAATTTTTTATATCAAGCAAATGATGAAATAGAAGAACACTATGTAGTAAAAGATGGAACAATCAGTATTTTGGAGAGTGCGTTCCAAGATACTACGGCAAAGAGTGTAGTTATTCCTGAAGGAGTAGAAAAGATTGGTCACTTTGCTTTTGGATCTTCTAAAAATTTAGAATATATTGTTTTACCTAAGAGTATTAAATTTATTAGCAATCAGATAGTCGATTATTGTGATAATTATAGGTATACGTTGTATATGGGGACACCTGATGATTTTAGACAAATAAATGGATATGAAGGTGTTGAAAATTATGGACCTATATATTACTATTCTGAAACAATGCCAACTGATACACACCATACATATTGGCACTATGTTGATAATGGGGTGGGAATATGGGAACAAGATGAGTCTAATTCTGTAATATATAGTTTATCTCAAGATGAAACATATTATATTGTCACAGGTTTAAATGGATGGGTTGCTGATATTGTAATAAGCAGTACATATAACGGGTTGCCAGTAAAGGAGATTGATGATTATGCTTTTACAAATAACGATAGTTATAATAGCATAACGATTCCCAGCAGTATAGAAAAAATTAATAATTATGCATTTGGGGGTACGAAATTCAAAGAAGTACATATTTCAGATATAGAATCTTGGTTAAATATATCTTTAGAGTCGGAATACTCAAATCCTGCGTGTTGGGGAGCAAATGTTTTTGTTAATGGAGTGCCTGCTACAGAAATTTATATTCCAAGCGATGTTTCATATATTAGTGAATATGCCTTTACAGGTTGGAAAAATCTTGTTAAGATTAATGTTAGCACATCAAATCCATATTATAGCGCTATTGATGGTGTCTTGTATAATAAAAATGGAACAGAACTCATCAAATATTGTTCATGGCGTGATTCGTTAGGTTTTGTAATACCAGACGGAGTAACAAAAATTGCCGCCAATGCGTTTAAAGATTGCTCTAATGTAAGAGAAATAACACTGCCGGAAAGTGTAATAGAAATTGGAGAAAATGCTTTTGAAGGATGTTACAATATTTCAATAGTAAATGCACATAGTTTGGAAAGCTGGTTGAATATTGAGTTTGCATCATATAACTCAAATCCTGCATATAATTGTGTGGGGTTATTGATTGGTGGAGAACAAATTACGGAACTTGTTATTCCTGATGGTATAACATCTATTGGAGATTATCAATTTTATAGTTGCAATAGTCTTGTAAGTGTAGTCATCCCCGACAGTGTAACCTCGATTGGTAATTCTGCGTTCTCTTCTTGCAGTAGCTTGACGAGTGTGGTAATTGGTGAAAGTGTAACATCGATCGGTTATGAGGCATTCTATGCTTGCTATAGTTTGACGAGTATAGAAATCCCTAACAGTGTAACCTCAATTAGCTCAAGGGCATTTATGAGTTGCGAGAGTCTAACGAGTGTGGTGCTCGGTGAAGGGGTGAGGATGATTAGCGGTTGGACATTCGCTTATTGCTATAGTTTGACAAGTATTATAATCTCTGAGAATATAACCTCGATTGGCTCTTATGCATTTCGTGGTTGTAATAGTTTGACGAGCATAGTAATTCCTGACAGTGTAACCCAAATTGGTCTAGGTGCGTTCGAGGTTTGTGATAATTTGACGATTTATTGCGAGGCGGAAAGCCGACCTAGCGGATGGGATTATAATTGGAATTCTTCTTATCGTCCTGTACAATGGGGTTGGAAGGAAGAGTGATGTAAAAAAACGCCTGAAAGGGCGTTTTTTTCATGGGTGAAGTTTTCGCCGTGGGCGAAAGAGAAGTTCTTACAGAGTGAAGTTTTTCGCTCTGCTCAAAGTGAAGTTTTTTGCGTTTTGCAAAAAGTTGTGGTGATATAAATAATGGCAATAACTTGCCCGAAAGGGCAAACTTCACTGCGCCATGGCGCAACTTCACTGGCGTAGCCAACTTCACTGTGCCAAAGGGCATAACTTCACCTTATAAACTATATATGGACGCGAGGGGCGCAGGGGCGCGCTCCTTGCGTTTTTACTTTACAAAAAAATTTTTCAAAAAAGTTGTTTAAGGGGCGTTTTGCTTGGTTACATATAATTGTAAACAAAATAAGCAGTGCCGAAAAACGGCAAAAGGAGTATATATTATGGCAGGTAAAGTTATTGGTATTGACCTTGGTACAACCAACTCTTGTGTGGCAGTTATGGAAGGCGGCGAACCCGTCGTTATCGCAAATGCTGAAGGTTCCAGAACGACCCCCTCGGTTGTTTCTTTCCAAAAAGACGGTTCCCGTGTCGTAGGGCAGGCGGCAAAACGTCAGGCGGTTGCTAACCCCGACAAAACCATCATTTCCATCAAACGTCACATGGGTTCTGATTACAAAGTAAAAATTGACGATAAGGATTATTCCCCTCAGGAAATTTCCGCAATGACCCTTGCAAAATTGAAGGCGGATGCAGAAGCATATCTTGGACAAAAGGTAACCGAAGCGGTTATCACTTGCCCTGCATACTTCTCCGACAGCCAACGTCAGGCAACCAAAGACGCAGGTAAAATTGCCGGTTTGAACGTTCTTCGTATCATCAACGAACCTACGGCGGCTGCGCTTGCATATGGTCTTGACAAGGATAAGGGCGGCAAGGTTATGATTTATGACCTCGGCGGCGGTACGTTCGACGTTTCCATCCTTGAAATTTCCGACGGCGTATTTGAAGTTCTTGCAACCAACGGCGATACGAAGCTCGGCGGTGACGACTGGGACAACAAAATCATCTCTTACCTTGTAGATGAATTCAAAAAATCCCACGCAATCGACCTTTCCAAGGACAAGATGGCAATGCAGCGTTTGAAAGAAGCTGCTGAAAAGGCGAAGATTGAATTGTCGGGTATGAGCTCGACCAACGTAAACCTTCCCTTCATTTCCATGAGCGCGGAAGGCCCTCAACACCTTGACGTAACCCTTACGAAGCAAAAGTTTGAAGCGATGACCGCTGACCTTTTGGATAGAACGGTTGCGCCTATGAGAGCGGCTATGCGCGATGCTGGGCTTTCGTACAGCGACATTGACAAGGTTATCCTTGTTGGTGGTTCGACCCGTATGCCTGCAGTTGTTGCAAAGGTTAAGGAAATTACGGGTAAGGAACCCTTCAAGGGCATCAATCCTGATGAATGTGTTGCAATTGGTGCGGCTGTACAAGGCGGCGTTTTGACGGGTGAAGTTAAAGACGTCCTTCTCTTGGACGTAACGCCTTTGTCCCTTGGTATTGAAACGCTTGGCGGCGTATTCACGCGTATCATCGATAGAAATACGACGATCCCTGTAAAGAAGAGCCAGGTATTCTCGACCGCGGCTGACAACCAAACCAGCGTTGATATCCACGTATTGCAGGGTGAAAGAGAATTCTGCAAAGACAACAAGACGCTTGGCAACTTCATGTTGACGGGCATTGCACCCGCTCCTCGCGGCATCCCTCAGATCGAAGTTACCTTCGACATCGACGCAAACGGTATCGTACACGTAACTGCACAGGATAAGGGTACGGGTAAATCGACGGATATCACCATTACTTCCTCGACCAACCTTTCCGATGAAGAAATCGATAAGGCTGTAAAAGAAGCAGAGCAGTTTGCGGAAGAAGACAAGAAACGTAAGCAAAAGGTGGAAAACAGAAACAAGCTTGACGGTATGATTTTCTCCGTGGAACAAACCATGAGGGAAGCTGGCGATAAGCTTGACGAAAACGATAAAGCTACCTTGACCGCGGCAATCGATGCAGCGAAGAAAGAGCTTGAGAGCGAAGACGACGAACGTATTACGGCGGCTTACGATAAGCTTATGCAGGACGTACAGCCTGTATTTGCGAAGCTTTATCAGCAGGCAGGCGGTGCGCAAGGCGCAGGTCAGCCCGCAGGCGACGATACGGAATTCCATCAGTAAAAAGGAACTTCAACCCATACATGGGTGGGGTAAATTGAAAAAATAGTGCGTAAATCGGGTTTGGCGAAGGTCAAACCCGTATGCGCTATAAAGGTGAATAGACGGCAGAGCCGTCGTGAATTGCGCCGTGGGCGCGTGAATTGAAAACTGCGTTTTCATGAATTGCAATGCTTAGCATTGCGTTGTGGCAGATATTAGCAATGCAATAGAGGAAAGAACTATGGCAGATAAAAAGAATTATTACGATATCCTTGGGGTGGATAAAAAGGCAACCCCAGAGGAAATAAAATCCGCATATCGCAAGCTTGCGATGAAATATCACCCCGATAGAAACCAAGGTGACGAAGCGGCGGCGGAAAAATTTAAAGAGGTCAACGAGGCGCACGAAACCCTCTCCGACCAGCAAAAACGCGCGGCGTATGATTACGAGTTGGAACATCCCGGTATGGGTGGTTTCGGTGGCGGTGGTTTTGGCGGCTTCGGAGGCGGTGGTTTTGAAGACATTTCCGACATTTTCTCTAGCATTTTTGGCGGCGGTTTCGGTGGCGGCAGCGCAAGAACGGCACAGTCGCAAGTGGGTGAGGATATTCAACGTGAAATGACCCTTTCCTTTATGGATGCGGCGAAGGGCTGTAAAAAGACCATTTCTTACACCCGTAACGAGCCCTGCTCCACCTGTCAAGGCACGGGTGCAAAGGGTGGCGTTGCATTCTCCACCTGCGGTAGATGTCAAGGGAAAGGGGTGATTCAACAAATTCAAAATACGATGTTTGGGCGTACCATCCGTCAAAGTGCGTGTCCCGATTGCGGCGGTACGGGTAAAATCATCAAGGAAAAGTGTCCTGACTGTAAGGGAAAAGGTGCGCAACGCAAGGAAACGACGGTTAGTTTTGACATTCCTGCAGGCGTGGATACCAACAGTTATATCCGCAAGCGCGGTTTTGGCCAAGCGGCACCCCATGGCGGTACACCTGGCGATTTAATCGTTGTGTTCCGTGTAGAACCGCATAAAATTTTTGTGCGCGACCGTTTTGATTTGAAAATTGATTTGCCTATTTCCTATAAAACGGCAGTTTTGGGCGGTACGGTAAAAGTGCCTACCATCGACGAAACGTTTGAATTTACCATTCCTGAAGGCACGCAAAGCGGCACGGTGTTCACCTTGCGCGGGAAGGGGATTAAATCTGCAAGAAACGGCACGGGCAACTTGATTGTGCGTGTGATTGTGGAAATTCCTACCAAGCTTTCCAAAGAGCAAAAACGCAACCTTGAAAGCTTTGACGAGGATTTGGAATTGAAGCAATATGACAAAATGCGCCGTTATTCGGACAACGTTAGTTCGCTTTACGGTGAAAAACCATATAAGTAAAAATTTGAAAAGCTCCCTTTCTGATATGCACCCCAAAAGTTAGACAAATTTTTGGGGTGCATATCATTCTAGGGGGCTTTTTTAACGCGACAAATCTATTATTTGCATAGTGTAAATGCGTTTTTTTCACACAATCATAATAATTTGTGACAAAATGGGTCTTGACAAAGAGAAAAATGGGATGTATAATATAGGTACAATACGTTATTAGAGACGCTTATTTGAAAAGTGCAGCCCTAGGGCTGTTTGTCGTTTCACGACAAACAAAAATCTTTCACAGGGAACAAAGCTTGGAGAATCTGCGTATCATAGTGACAAGGAAAAAATGATGTTGGAGGAAAAGTTATGAAAAAAAAATGGTTATCAGTATTAGCTTTGACGATGTGTTTTAGCATGGGTGTGAGTGCGTTTGCAGGTTGTGGTGATAAAGGAGACAGCAGCACGGGTGGCGGTAGCCAAGCAAGCGAACAAGGCGGTGGCAACAGCGAACAAGGCGGTGGCAACAGTGAAGAAGGCGGTGGCAACAGCGAACAAGGCGGCAATCAAGATGAGAAGCCTTTAACGAAAGACGAAATCTACGCGGCGGTTATGGCGGCGTTAGAGGCAACGGATTCCTATAAAGGTTCGTTTACGGTGGAAGGTCTCATGGCGCAAACGGGGCAAGAGACGTACAATGCTAACATGAAAATGAGCGTTGACGCCACGAATAAGGTTGTCTATAACAAGGAAGAAATCGAATATTCTGCGGGCGAAATAACGCATTCTAATACGTCGTATGAAAAAGTTTTCAAGGAAAGCGATACCTATTATACATATGAACTTGAAGATGAAGAATCTACCTACAAGAGAATGAACGCTGCGCAGGTAGATAGCGCGATGGATGATTTTAGCATGGAAGGCATCGGCGAACTAGTGGAAGGTTTACCCGCACAGCTTACGTCGGTAGATACGTTTAACGCGGCGTTTGCGGAAGTATTTGCGGACTCGAAAGCTGCGCAAGCTGCGGCTGGCTCTGAAGCGGACGGCGACTGTGTAATTGCTTGTACGGAAGTGGAAGACGTACTTACCCTAACCATGACGTTAAATGTGGAAATGGCTATGGGCGAAATGGGCGCGTTTGATATGGAATCGGAAATAAAAGTCGTTGCGGAAGGCGGTTATATTACCGAGATGGCAATCAAACAGCTTATGAATATGACCATGGGTGAAGAAACCATGGAAAACGGCAATGAAATGACCTATAAGATTTCTTATGCGTTTGACCAAGCGGGCTACGATGCAATTCAAACCACTCTTCCTGCGGAAGTAGAAGATATGGAAGATGGAAGCCATGGGTATGATAAAGATCTTGCAACGGTTATTAACGGTGTAGAGGGAAATAGCGCATGGCTCTATGGTGATGATATGCAAAGCGCGATTTCGTCTTTCTTGACCCAAGATTGGAAGTTTGACGGTATGAACGTAACTTGGTACACCGATGAAGCTTGCACCAAGGAATTTACCGCGGATATTACGGCGGCTGAAATGGATGCATTGAAGACTCTTTACGGGAAAGCAACCTTGAAAGATGACTATGCCTTTTTGATTACAAACTATACGTACAATTTTACAGAAGATGTAACTGATGCATACAAGCTTGTATTTGATATGTTGGGTATGTTTACAATTGGCGAAAATAAACACATTGAGGCTGTTAGCGGGACGTTTGACGTAGAAGAAAGAGAAGGCGCTATCATTACGGTAAACGGCGAAGCGGTTGAGTTTACTGAAGAGGATGATGGCTATAAGTCTATGCCCGTAACCGCAGGCGAAACCTACACGGTAAAATACGTAATCACCTATGCGAAGGCAGATTTGAACATTTTTGCGATGATAATGTCTGACATGTAATTTAAAAAAGTTACAATATAAGAGGAGCGCGGCTTGAAAAAGCCGCGCTTTCTTTGTTTACTGCAGTTGATGAGAATTGAAAAAAAGCGACAATTCGAAAACGCCTTGAGTTCCAAGGCGTTTTTTTGATATAAAGAAAAAACATGCGATAGTCGCGTGGGTCCAGAGAGGTTTACCGATGAGTAGAGGTGTCATACCGGTCTATTTGAATGAAATTTAATCCGAGCGAAGCGAGTGGAGTGTATCTAAAAGGCAACAAGTAATAGTGAAGAAGTGGGGGGATGATAATGAGATACGCTCGACTTCGGCTACGCCTACGCTTGGCATGGCAGGCATGCCAAATAGTAAACTGAGCGGTATGACGGTGAAAGTAAGCTTGCGACAAGAAAGCCCGTTGACGGGTAGCAAGTAACACATGCATGACTGGCAGGTCAACAAAAGAGCACATTTGTGTTACGCCAGTGAATAAGGGCTATGCCCGAAAAATAAAAACCACCCGAATCTTGAAGTGAACCCCAAAGTTTAGACAAAAAAATATTAAATTTGTGAATGAGTTCTGTACTGCACAGGACTCATTCCTTTTAGTTTGAGAGAAATTCTCTCGTTGTTGTAATACCAGAGGTATTCTTGCAAAGTACGGATGAA
>JAFVQP010000168.1 GCA_017504735.1 Clostridia bacterium
CATTTAGAAGACGAGCTGAAGAAGAAAAAGGCGGCGCAAACGGAAGAAACGGAAGAGCAAGCTGTTGCAAAAAATGCAACACCTGCGTTGGCAAGGGCAAAAATAAATATTGACAATAAAGGCAAAACAAGTTATAATAATAAAAGGTCGTATTACTCTCAATTCAATACGCTTGCTACAAGATGGGCGAGCAAGGCTGAAAAGGGAGAGTTGTTTGCAGGTTATGACGGCAATAACTATAAAATTGTTATTGCTACAGGGGATGATTACTTGTATGAAAGTTATAAAACCATATATGCAAATAACGAGGCAATGATAGAATACTATGAGGAGTTTATTAAAGAGAACAATGAAAGAATTCAACGAGAATCACAAGAAGTTCGCAAAATTGCTGAAAGCATTACGCTTGACGAAGGATTCTACGATAACTATAGCTCTCTTACTACAAGAAAATCATCAAATGGTAGCAATGGCAGAGTATTTGAAGGAGAACCCCAACGCAACGGAGAGCGAAATACTGAAGAAGGCAGTGGAAATCAACGAGGCTTAAAAGGTGGTCGTGCTTCGCTTGCTGTTGACAGTGCAGGCAACACCCTTACCACCGAACAAGCGGAATACTTCAAGGATAGTAAAGTGCGTGATGAGAACGGCAATTTGTTGGTTGTATATCACGGTACGAGAAAGGCTGATTTTGCGGAGTTTAAGAGAAATGTAAACTACTTCACTGACAGCAGTGAGATGGCGGATAGCTATGCACCGAGCAGTGAAAAGTATGTTGGCTATCTTGACATTAAAAAGCCGTTTATTATTGATGCGAAGGGCGAAAAATGGTCGCGCGTTCCTATTGATGCAAAGACAAAGGAATTTTTGGAGAAATATGGAGCATCTACATTCAAAGAGAATGGAAAGTGGAGAACTTCCCCTGCGGATATTGCATCGGCTATCGAGAGCGGCATTGACGAAGGCGAACTTGATTATGACGGTATCATCATTGAAAATGTGGATGATATAGGGCGTTATTGGAAAACGCGAGATAATATAGTCGCAAATGACTATATTACGTTCAAATCGAATCAATTTAAGAATACCACAAACAAAACTCCCACAAAGAATGCGGATATAAGGTATTCTATCGACACCGAACTTGCCAAGAAAACCTCCGACCGTGTACAAACCGTTGTAAAGGTCAAAGAGAAAAAATCCGTCAAAGAGACTTGGGATGCCATTATGAAAGAGTTGAAGTATAGCGCAAGAGCAAGCTAGGCAAAGCGGGCAAACAAAAAAGATGGGTATTCATTTGCCCATCTTTTTATTTTTACCCTATCGAGTCAATGACAACCGCCGCAGGTTTTACAATTCCCCGTACATTTTTTCGTGCTTTGCCCTGTGGAAGAATACATCGTACCCGTATAATCACGCTCCGTTTTTCCACCGCAATCAGGACATGCTACCTCATCCGTGTAAACTTTTACCAGCTCGTCAAAGCGTTTTCCGCAAACCGTACATTTATACTGTAAAAAAGGCATTTTTTTCACCTCAAAAATTAATCACCCTTTTATTATACTCGTAAAAATGCCTTTTGGCAAGTATTTTTTATCCTTTTACAAAATTGCCTTACCCTCTAAGAAGCTCTCGAAAAAGCCACCGACGTCCACCCCCGTTTTCTCGAAAGATCCAACGAGCTGCTGTGGAGTTGCCACCTGAAAACGGCAGGTGGAATAATACTTTTTTAAACCGCCTAAAAACTTCTTCTCCCCCACACTCTTACGCAAGGTATCCCACATCACCACGCTCTTATCATAAGCAAGACACTTATACTCGTAATCGCTGATATAATCCTTCAAATGCCTCGACATACGGGTATCCGCGCGTCCCAAGACACTCCCATAAACGTCGTAGTACGAACGATATTCCGTCATTGCCTCTTTCACGAGTCCATCCCGCGTAAAACCATACTTTTCGTACTCTTCAAAAAATAATAAGGTGGAGTACTCCGCCAAGCCCTCATCCTGCCACGCCTCTTCGATTTGGTCACTGCCCACCACACCATACCACCATTGATGCGCCGTTTCGTGTGTGATTACCCGCGCGCGCCCCTGTTCCGCAAGTGTGTCGGACACCATCACCATACATGGATATTCCATTCCGCCAAAGCAAAACCCCGTCTGCGCCACCGCATAATTGCCATAGGGATACTCACCAAAGCTCTTTTCGAAAAAGGTGAAACTTTCCTCGATTAGTTCTAAGGTCTTTGTGGGGGAAGAATCGTTGTAATAGTAGTAGGAAAGGGTCGTTTCGCCAGCTTTTGTCGTAGTAATACGGAAACATTCGGACAATACAATGGCAAAATCTCGAACATTCGACGCATACATGGTATGCACCTTTTTACTTTCTAGCGTTCTTTCCTCAACAAGTGCGCCCGTTGAAGCCACCACGTAATCCTTGGGCGCAGTGAAGGTCACACGGTAATCGGCGCAGTCGCTGTAAAAAGGGTCACCGTCTGAATAATAGACCGTTTCCACAAAGCCGCCGCCTTTGATTCCACATAAAATCGGGTAAAAGTTTCCCAAATTGACGGTGTTCTTCGTCGCGCCCGTGCGGTGATTGACTTCGGCAAGTTTTACAATAAAACCGATATCTAGAACCACCTTATCCCCAGGATATAAGGACCGTTCGAGGTAGGCGTAAAGAATGTTTTCATCCTCACCAAGCACTTCCCAATTTTTTGTGCCATGCACGCTGGAGATCGCCATTTCCCCATAACTTTTACCTGCATAATACGCTGACGAAGCGTACGCAGAAGAAACAGGCGCATACGTTGCATCCTTTCGATAGGCATTGGGGTATAACTGAAATTTTAAGACGGACAATTCGTTGTCCGTTTGGTTGATGAAGGTTACTTTTTCCGTCCCCGCCAACGTTTGATTTTCAGGGATATATTCGGCAATAATCTCATACCTGGTACGGTCCTTTTCCTGTTTTTTACAGCCCGACAGCATCACCGCACCACACACCGTACACACAAAAATCAATATCCAGCCTAAAACTCTTTTCATACTTTCCCCCTTATAATCGCATTGTATTTTATGAGGGAAAGCAGGAAAATATGCGCAAAAAAAGCAACCTCAAACGAGGTTGCTTTTGATATGCTTTAATGGATTATTGGGTAACGATTACCTGCGCGTAGCGCAAAACCTTTTCACCCTTTTTATAACCTTTCACGTACACCTGCTTTACTGTGCCAGCTTCTTCGCCGTCCGCACAAGGCATTGCCATGATCGCTTCCATCGTGTCCGCGTTGAAGGGTTGACCTATGGGATTGATTTCTTCCACGCCTTCACCATCTAATACTTTTTTGAAAGCTTTGAGCACCATATCCAAGCCCTGCTTGGTGTTTTCATCAGTGCAAGCGGACAACGCGCGTTCAAGATTGTCACCGATGGGGAACAAAGATGCAATTACGTCGTTTCTTCCCTCTTGATAACGAAGCGCCGCTTGGTTTTGCGTGCGACGGCGGTAATTTTCATATTCCGCTGTTACCGCATACCATTTGCGGGTGCTTTCCTCCGCTTCAGCAAGCGCCTTTTCCAATTCTTCCTTTTTACTAGATTTTTTCTTGGCCTTTTCTTCTTTTGCGATTTCCTCTGCCATTGCTTCCTGCTTCAATTCTTCCTTTTCCATTTTCATTTCCTCAACAATTTCGTTTAGTTATTTATAAAACAAAAAATAACTTTTTAAACATTTTTGTTAAAATTCAAGATGGGCATATTTGTCACGGCGAGAATAACGGTAGAAAATCGCTTTTCTGCCGATAACCGCAACGGGCACAGCCTCTAACAATTCCGCAACGTTTTCCGCAAGGTTTCTAGGATCATCGTCCGCAGTTTCCAAAATGCTCACCTTGATAATTTCGTGTGCATCCAACGCATCCGATAAGGTTTTCAAAAGGTTGTCCGTGATACCGCCCTTACCGATTTGGGTAATGGGCGAAAGATTTGCCGCGATGGCTTTTAATTTACTTCTTTGCTTGCTGGTAATATTTTCGTTGGTTACAATCATAGTTTTCCTCTTTTTATTTTGTGTAATTCATTTTGCCCCTGCAGGTAACTGCGAGCAGTTCAAGGCGGAGCGAGGAAGCGCAAGCGTTCCGCTTGACCTTGTAGGGAGTGCTATCCCTCGCTTTACACTAAGCTCCGTATATCACTCAATACAGTACGAAACTTAAAAACGCAGATATGCAAGCAGTTCAAGGCGAAGTGAGGGCGCGTACGAATGGTACGCAACCGAACGACAACGCCGAAATGCGCCGCATATATGTGTTTTATTGTAAGTGCATAGATACGAGCAGTTCAAGGAGTGCGCGGCTTTGTTGCAGGGAGCGTACATAAGCGTACATGACCAAAACAAAACGCAAGCACGACGATGAAATGTGATGTATATATGCGTTTACTTAACGCCGAAATGCGAAGCAAATACGTCGTTTAAGGTATAAAGTCGAATTCTACGTCACCGATAGATACAGTATCACCTTCCGTACAGCCCATTTTCTTGAGCTCCTTAATTACACCGCGAAGGCGCAATACTTTTTGGAAATACAACATCGAATCGGGGTTATTCAAAACAACGTTTCGGCAAAGCATATCCACCAAACCGCCGACAACGACGTACACACCCTCTTCATCCTTGAAGATTTCAAAGTTCAAATCATCGTTCGCCTTATATTCGAATTCCTCTTCAATCGGCATCGGTTCAACGGGAGGTAATGTATCCAAAACGCCCAAAATGCCTTCAACCAACTCTCTCGTGCCTTCGCCCGATACTGCTGTAATGGGGAAAATCTTATATTTGCGCCCGTACTTTTTCTTAAATGCCTTAAGATTTTCTTCCGCACCGTAAACGTCGCATTTGTTACAAACGATAATTTGCGGACGACCTGCGAGTTCCTCGCTGAATTCCTTCAATTCATCGTTGATTTTCTTGAAGTCCTCAATCGGATCTCGCCCTTCACAGCCAGAGATATCGATTACGTGGCAAAGCATACGCGTACGTTCGATATGGCGTAAGAAATCATGCCCTAAGCCTGCCCCTTGCGCCGCACCCTCAATCAAACCAGGGATATCCGCAGCCACGAAGGATTTTTCGTAGTAACGTACAACGCCAAGGTTGGGGGAAAGGGTTGTGAAGTGGTAGTTCGCAATCTTCGGACGCGCCGCAGAAATTTTACTAAGCAACGTACTCTTACCCACGTTCGGGAAGCCGACAAACCCAACGTCAGCAATTACCTTGAGTTCCAAAATTACGTAATGCTGTTTTACCTTTTCACCCTTTTGCGCAAAGTTGGGGGCGTGACGGCGCGCCGTCGTAAAGCGTACGTTACCCTTACCGCCGTTACCGCCGCGGGCAACCAACACCGCTTGTCCGTCCTCGAAAATGTCACAAATCAAGCGCCCCGATTCCTCGTCGCGCACCAACGTACCCATAGGTACCTTAATGTATAAATCTTTACCGCTTTTCCCAAAGCATTTTTGCGTACCGCCCATTTCGCCGCTTTCAGCAAAATATTTCGATACAAAGCGGAAAGGGAACAAATCGTTCATATCCTTGTCGCCGACAAAATACACGTCGCCGCCCTTACCGCCGTCACCGCCGTCAGGACCGCACGCAGGCTTACCCTTGAACGCCTTGAAGGAATTCATGCCGTCGCCGCCATCGCCTGCTTTGATGAGTATTCGCACTTTATCGGTAAATTCACCCGTAGCCATAATCTTCTTTCCTTTTCTTTGTTAATTTTCTCATACAGTATAGCAAAAATGCCGCAAAAAATCAATAGATTTTTACACCGCAAAGGAAAATATTTCCCTTGCGGTGATTTTTCTTACTATTTTCTTTGACTTACGGAGTGCTTTAATATGCCCGTAGATAAAATTTCTTTATCCATACCGCTATTTTTCACCGCATCCTCTATCAAGGCACCAAAAAAAGTACGGGCATCCGTTACTCGTTCACAAAAAAGATAATATGCAAGCGAGCCAGGCACCGTGTTCACTTCACAAAGGTAGGGGTTTCCTTCGCTGACGAGAAAATCCATACGTACAACACCCTTCATATCCATCCGTTTGTAAACGGTACGGGTATAGGCGCGGATTTTATCGCGTAATTCCCGTTTCAACGCATACCTGCCCCCTTCATTTTGTAAAACGCTCCCCTTTTCCTGTCTTCCGTCCGAAGTACGTTTGATGTACTTTTCTTCAAAAGAATACAGTCCATCCCCAAAGGCATATTCGGGCTCGGAAACAAAAATTTCACCGTTTAAAGCATAAGCGGCACAGTTGACATCTACCTTATTGGGAAGATATTTTTCGATTAAAATGCGGCTATCCAACTGAAAAGCGGCTGTAATTGCCACCTTTGCCTCCGCTTCGTTGCTTGCCACCGAGATGCCGATGGAAGAGCCAAGGTGGGCAGGCTTTACAATGATCGGATATTTCAAACGGCTTTCCACACGCTTTAATAAAAATGCGCCACGCTTTTTATAATCCCCCTCGTTCACCCGTATGTAATCGACGGTGGGGATATCTAATCCACGCAAAATCACCTTTGTTAAACACTTATCCATGAAGATTGCCGACGGGGTAATATCAGGAGATGCCAGCGGGATCTCGTTCCATTCCGCCAAGGCGGAAACCCCGCCCCCTTCCCCTAAACCACCATGGCAACAATTCAGAAGAACGTCCGGCTGAAACAGCCGCTTAACTCTCCCTTTTTTGACATTCAACGCATACACGGTACCCTTGTCGAAGAAAATTCTCTGAAATTTTTCACAACCGCCGCCGCGAAACGTATCCACCGAAAACATCTTTGGTGAAGTGTAAAATCCCCCATCCGTATGCACGTATATGGGCAACAACTGATAGGCTTCTCTATCCAAAACGTTCAATGCAAAAACACCCGTTAATACGGAGATTTCGTTTTCACACGACCTTCCGCCAAATACCACCGCAACTTTTCGCACAAAAAAACACCTCCGCAAAAATACTCTTTCGCTTTGGTGTTTCTTTTGTTTTTAATCCGTCAATACACGTCGGGCAAATCGTTTAAAAATAATACTGCATCCCCTTCCTGCAAAAGCCCTTTCAGCACATCCTGTGCTTTTTGTAAAGTTTCTACTTTTATCAAAGCAGAAGTGTCACCCCCCGCCTTTTCGTAACCGTTTTTCACTGCATTTACCAAAGTATTGCCGACCAAAATTGTTTTATCAAACCCAGCTTTTGCCAACTTTTCACCCAGCGCGCCGTTGATTTTTTCCTCTAAAATTCCACACTCGACAATCCCAGGGGTAACGATGTATTTTCTACCCAAAAAACGCTTTAACGCCGCAATCGCCTCGTCCGCGCCCTTGGGGTTGCAATTATAACCATCGTCTAGAATATATACGCCGCCGTTTTCGATGAGCTGTAAACGGTGTGGTATGGGTTTCAGCTTTTCCACGCCGCGCACAATTTCATCCGCAGTTAAACCCAACTCCAGGGCAATATATACCGCCAAACGAATATTTTCCACCGCCATTTTACCAAGTAAAACGGTTTTCATCTCCACCGTTTCCCCGAAAATACGCATCGTAAACGCCGTTGCCGCCGCACCCATATCCGCCTCAAACGCTTCGTCGTCGATAAGCACCGTTTTTCCGATTTCCTCGGAAAATTCTTGTTCAAGGTACGGCTTCAAATCTGCGCCGCAAACCACTTTCTTTGCGCCGCAACGCAAAATTTCACTCTTTTCTCGCCAAATATTATCAAGTGAGCCAAACCCCTGAATATGTTGTTCACACACGCCCGTAAACACAGCGTAGTCGGGCTTCACAATACCGCACAGCTCAGCAATATCCCCGGCTTTACGCGCGCCCATTTCCGCAATAAAAATTTGCTTATTGTCAAAATCAGGGGAACACACCGTCTTTGCAATGCCCATCGGGGTATTGAAAGATTCTGGGGTTGCCACCACCGAATATTTCTCGGATAGAATGGTTTTTAAGATATTTTTTACCGAGGTTTTACCGTAACTACCCACAACACCGATACGGATAATTTCTTTCTCGTCTAATACCTGCCCCGCCCGTTTTACAAATTTACTGTTCCTTTTCTCTTCATACCAAGCGGTTGAAAGGTTTGCCCCCAACAACAAAATCGGGGTCAAAATCGGCATAACCGCAACAGGCACATAAGCAATCAAACCGTATAAATCCGAACCATTCCACTCCGCAAGGAAGGTAAGACCTGCCATGAGGATATAGCTGACGCAAGCGGTAAAAAAGGCATAAACCACAAACAGCCGTCTTAATCTACCTGTAAAAGTGACAGGCACTTTTAAGGCATACTTCGCATCCACACGCCAAAAGAGAAGCAATAAGCCAAAGAAAGGAATAGATGCAACCAGCAACGCCTCTTGCGTACCCAAAAACGAAAAACACAACGCGGTTACCGCAGAGGTCAAAGCAAGACATAATGCAAGCACCGCAAGGCGGTTAAAATACAAATTGTCTTTCCGTTTTAACCAACGCCAAAAAGTGCCGTACTTATAGCCGCTTTGTTGCAACGCCCCCATCATTTTCACCGTGGAAAGGCACAGCAACAGCGTTGTTAAAAGGCATGCTATGATCCTCATTGTTATTTCCTCCATAGAAAAATTCTTCTGCGATAATGTTAAACGTCAGCGGATGCTCCGCAAACGCAAAATGTCCGCCGTCCATCATCACACATTTGCCACGTTTCACGCATACCAGGTATGCGTCCACCTCTTTTTTTGGGGTAGTTGTGTCCGATTTTCCTTGCACAAACAGCACTTCGTTTTCAATCTTACGTGCATCCGTGCGCAAGTCCTCGTTGACAATTTTTTTATAGCTTTCACGCATGATTGGAGGCAAGGTACGGTATTCCGCACTGCCAAACCGTTTTTCCGCAAACTTAGGCGCAATACGACGCACGACCCGATAAGTTTTCACCTTCAGGTGATAGCGAAATCCACGTTTCAACACCACGCCTGCCGCGCCCGTCAATAACATTTTATCAAAGCAATCGGGCGAGATTGATGCCATTTTTACCGCCACCCGACAACCGAATGAATGAGCGATTACGTGCGGTTTTTGCACGTTGAGCAACCGCAAAACCTCTTGCGTCCAATGGGCATAATCCTCGACGGAAAAAGGTGCTTTTAACGGTGCGCTACCGCCAAAGCCCACAAAGTCAATTGCAGTCACCCGAAAAAATCGGGAAAAATAATTTATTTGCGCCGTAAAAGCTTCCTTCGAAGAAAGATATCCATGCAAGAAAACCAAATCCTTACCTTTCCCCATTTGTAAAAACGCAACCTCGGATAAAGAAACCGCCATTCGTCTCCTATAAGCTTTTTTGCATCAAGTGCGCATCCTCGCCGTCTGGGTAGTAGTTTTCCCTTAACCCATACTTTTCATAACCATACTTTTCGTATAAACCGATGGCGCTTTGGTTGGAAACGCGCACCTCTAACAGCATTCTCTCCGCACCAAACGTCTTGGCGTAGTCGTGCATTTTTTCAAGTAAAAGTTTCCCAATGCCCTTCCCTCTATGGGTGGGCGCAACGGCGATATTTGCAAGCTCAGCGTCTTCAAAAAGAAGAATCAAGCATCCGTAACCGCATACCTGCCCCCCTTCTTCTGCCAAAAAGGTGTGATAAACAGGAAACCGCAAGGTATCCTTTAACATCCCCTCCGTCCACGGATCGGCAAAGCTGCTATTCTCGATATCCGCAATTTGCGGGATATCTTTTTCCTCCCAAGCACGGACAATCATTTGCCGTCGGCGCGGTTAAGCTCCGCCGAGCTTTTTCTAACGTACAATGCCGTCAATTCGCCAAATTTTCCCATTTCACCAAGCGCGGTTACCGCCTTTTCCAACCCCACGCAAGGGTCAACCAACTGCACCGCAACCTTTTCCGCAAGGGGTAACGTTGTACAAGCAATAAGGGCATACCCTTCCGCCGTCAAAGCAAGCACTTCCTCTTCCGTCAAATAAGCAGGCTCATACACCATTTGCCCGTTTTCATAACCGCAGGCATAGTAACAATCGTGCAAGGCATCTACCAAGCAAAGCACTTTACCATCTAACGCATTATATGCAAGCACGTCAAAAGAGGTGACGGGCAAAGCAGGTTTTCCAAACGCCAAACAGAACCCTTTCACCACCGATATCCCAATACGAATCCCCGTGAAAGAGCCAGCGCCAACCACTGCCGCAAAGAAATCACACTCCTCAAGGCGCATATCAGCCTTTTTCAAAGCTTCTTCCACCGCAGGCATCACAGAAACGGAATGTTTCATTGCGCAATCTGGTATAAACACCGTATGCGCTACGCCGTTTTTCATCGCCATCACAGCAAGATGGTTATTGCTGGTATCTACCGCCAAAAAATTTTTCATACTTTACTCCGTTTCGTACTCGATTTCACGCTCGTTTTCACTAATTTTACGGATATAAACCCGCTTTACCTTGCGAGGTAATAACGGCGCAATATTTTGCGCCCACTCAATCAGACAAATTCCACCCATATCAAAGTAGTCCGCAAGGCCCAAATTTTCCGCTTGCGCAACCGATTCGATACGGTAACAGTCGTAGTGGAATAACCGACCGTCGTAATCGTTCATATATGCGTAGGTCGGGCTGGTGACCTCTTCTTCAATGTCAAGTCCCTTCGCTACGCCCTTGGAAAACACCGTTTTCCCAGCACCCATGTCACCGTCCAACAAAACAACGTCCCCGGCACGTAAGGTCTTTGCGTAGTTCTCCGCAAACTTTTCCGTTTCTTCTCTCGATTTTGAAATAAAGATAGCCATAATCCTATTATAATACCTCTTGGTAAAATTTGCAATCGTTTAGCGAAAATTCCATCAAATTTTCATCTTTTTTAAGAAATTTGACAGCCGTTTATACAAAAGCATGGTGATAACCCCTACCGCAACGGTTTTGATGAGGTTAAAAATTAAAACCGCCGCCCAAAACGCCGCAAAAGCCTGCGTCACCGACATCCCGTAAATACTACCGCCGAGTAAAAGCGCAAAGGTCGGAAAAATTAAAAATCGGTTGGCAAGTAAAGCGGTCCCCGTCGCAATGATACATGCGCCCGAAAGAGATAAAACAACCGTCTTTAAATTTCTACGAATTTGATACAAAATCGACGGTAAGAGTATGTATGAAGAAGTGATGATAAAATTCGCCAATTCCCCTGCGCACATCGAGGTCGAAGTAAGACAGCGCAAGCCTTCTTTTAGAAGACATACGATCACCCCTTCCACAGGCCCAAGCAGGAAGGATATCAGGACGATAAAAACGTTACCGAAATCCAGCTTTAAAAATTCCGCCCCAAACAAGGGTAGGGGGATCTCCAAAAAGCTAACCGCATAGCTAAGCGCGACAAACACCGCCATAAACGCCAAACGCTTGGCTGTAAAATGGGTTTTTATGGTATTTTTTGTCGTTGAACGCATACCTACCCCTTCCATTTGCTCAATTTCCGTTTTCATAAACACCTCGCATAAAAAATAAAACGCCCTACATTTAGGGCGTTAAAACATCGAAAAATAACCGCAAAACGGTTTTCGCCTTTTTCATCCGGACTATACCGTCGGTATCGGAATTTCACCGATTCGGGAACGGCAACCGCCGTTCTTCGCAGACTTTACTGCCGGTGAGGAATTACACCTCGCCCCAAAGCTATTGTATTATACTATATCCTCAATACCTTGTCAAGTATTTTCATCCTCAACGAGAGGGAAAAAGACATAGAAGGTACTCCCCTTCCCCACTTCGCTATCCACACCAAAAACAAAGCCGTGACGTTCTAAAACCGTCTTTACAATAGACAAGCCCAGCCCCGTACCGCGTACAGGACGTTTGTGCGTTTCCGTCGAACGATAATACCTATTCCAAATTTCAGGGATTTTTTCAGGCTTAATCCCCTTACCCGTATCCGTGACCGAGAAACGGCACGCTCCGTTTTCTGCTTTTTTCAATTTCACGTACACCGTTTTATCGTCGCCTGTATAGTTGGCGGCGTTGCCGATTAAGTTATACAACACCTGTCCAAGTTTGATTTCATCGCCGCGTGTGTACAAATCCTCGTCAATGTCCGTGATAAATTGATATCCTTTCGTCTCCGTAAGGTAATCAAACCGCCCAAGCGTTTCTTCCACGTACGCAGAGATATCAAAGGTAGTCATTTTGATTTCCTCAATACCAGAACTAATCTTCGATAAATCGAGTACGTCGCTTACCAACGAAGCGAGTCGATCTGCCTCATCGACGATTACCTGCGCGTGTTTGTTGCGTTTTTCGGGAATATCCCCCGATATCTCCATAATCATCGACGCATACCCTTTTATCATCGTCAAAGGGGTCTTAAAATCGTGGGAAACGTTGGCAATCAAATCCTTTTGCATGCGGTCGGTTTTCGACAGTTCATCTCTTGCATAGTTCAACGCTTCAGCAAGCTGTACAAGCTCACGACCATAAATTTCACCGCTGTTAAAGTCAACGTCAAAATTCCCCTGCGCCAAACGCCGCGCTTTTTTTGTCATTTCCGTAATGGGGTTTGTAAACCAACCCGACACCGCACTCGTCACCGCAAAGGACAACACAAATACAAAAATAGAAGTCAAAACCACGCGCGAATTCATACGCGCAGACACCGTTTCAATAAGGTCGAGCGATTTACCGACGTAAATATAATTATCTACCCCTTTATACAGTTCCAACTTTGCCGCATAGATATATACCCCGTCCCCTTCATAAACGGCGTAATCCTCTTCCGAATCCCCCAAGTGTTGCAACAAACTAGGCATTTGCTCGGTGAAATGGAATTGGTCCTCAATTTCAGGGTTATTGACGTCAAAACTCGGTTCTTGAGGGAACAGCACGTTGCCCTCATCGTCCAAAATATACAATTCTACGTTGTTCGCATGCGCAAGAAAACGCACGTAACCGCTAAAGCTCCCCCCTGCCCATTCAGGGATTTCTGCGGATAAATCACGCTCAATTCGCTGTCCTTTTTCCGTAACCTCGCGAGAAGCCTGCCCTTTGTAGGTTTGGGTCAAAACCACACGTTGAGAAATTGCAACCGACAGCACAATAAACAAAGAAAGCACGGTAAAAATCGCCCACAGCAAGAAATAAATACTGGTGGAGCTTTGCACACGGCGCAAACGCTCAAAACGGCGCATTTTCCGTATCTTTTTATATTCCGCCTTTTCCAAGGGGTTGTTCGGTTGCCATTGTTCCTTCATGCTTTATCGATTATTCCTCAAACTTATACCCCAAACCACGCAGAGTAACGATGAATTTCCTATAATCCTTCAAATTACCGCGCAACATCTTCACATGCGTATCCACAGTACGGTCGTCACCATAGAAGTCAAACCCCCACACGTCGTAAAGGAGCTTTTCGCGGGTCAAAG
>JAFVQP010000169.1 GCA_017504735.1 Clostridia bacterium
GCTGAGGTATGGCAGAGCGAGCTCTATGGTCGCTTCGTACCTTCTGGCACTGGTACTCTTACAATTGATGGAGTTGCTATATCAGCGACCAAGCCAACTCTTGTAGATGGTTATACTGCGCTGTATAACATTGATGGAAATTATTATGTGTACAACAAGAAGGGACTTGAAGAATTGAACAATTTCTTTAAGGCCAACGCTTTCGCTAACCACGTTTGGACACGTAGCTACAATATAGGTGCTGATATTGATGCAACTGGATTTGCATGGGATTGTGTATACTTGGTTGTAGGATCCAATGACCTCAACGGTTTGGTGCTCAACGGTAATGGATATACTATCAGTAATCTTACTATCAATGGTGGTGGTTTGTTTACAGGTACTCCAAAAGGAGCAAATGAAGGCACAGAGTCAGGTTATGTAAAAAATATTACTATTGACTGCAACGCAGCAATATGATATAATATAGCTACAAATAAATAAGGAGATTTAATCATGTTAAATTGTTTATTGACCGTCGATTTGGGCTTGATTATCGGCTTGGTGATCGGTGCAATCGCAATCATTGCCGTTATTGCGCTGGTGTCCTTCTTTATCGGTACGTACAACGGCTTGATTCAGGTGAAAAATCTCGTGGAAGAGGCTTGGGCAACCATTGACGTACAGCTGAAAAAGCGTTACGACTTAATTCCCAATCTCGTAGAAACGGTAAAGGGCTACGCTGCGCACGAAAGCAAGACCTTGGAGAGCGTAATCGCCGCAAGAAACCTTGCAATGACCGCCTCGGGCGATGCGAAAATGGCGGCGGAAAACGCTTTAAGCGGAACCTTGAAATCGCTGTTTGCCTTGCAGGAAAGCTATCCCGATTTAAAGGCAAACGTCAACTTTATGGACTTGCAGAATCAGTTAAAGCTCATCGAAAACGAAATTGCGTCCGCGCGCAGATACTATAACGGAACGGTAAAGAGCTTTAACGATAAAATTGAAATGTTCCCTTCCAATCTCGTTGCGAGCATGATGAAGTTCACCAAGCGCGCATACTTTGAATTGGATAGCGAGGAAGAAAGAAAAAACGTAAAAGTTCAATTTTAAGGAATAAACGTATGAAAATCAGCAAAAGCGTATTTGCGCTATTATCCCTCGTATGGATAACGTTATTTGCGTTTGCGTTTATCGTATGGGCGGAGCTATCTCCGCCCGTTTTATTACTGACGGCAAGCGCAGAGGACTGGGATGATTGGGAAGATGAAGAGGACGACTTCGGGGCGTATACCTATGATATTACGGCCTTTGACGTATATATGGACGTTTCCAAGGACCGCGTCGTGCAGGTGAAAGAAATTATTACCGTATATTTTACCGGCTATAATTCACACGGCATCATTCGCGATTTGCCCTTGGACAGCGGGGTAAGATACGAAAAATTCACGGCAACTTGCGATAACTCGGATTTTGACTATTATTCTCAAACGGATGACAGCTCCTTTTTTTCGGTATATTTGCGTGGCGACGGCGTCGTAACCGGACAGACGAGAACGTATACGTTAAGCTATACC
>JAFVQP010000019.1 GCA_017504735.1 Clostridia bacterium
GCAACGGAATATGGCTATGGTTCGAAGATTGAGAAGCCTGCTGATCCTGTAAAAGAAAGTACGGAAACTACCGCATATGAATTTATCGGTTGGTATTATTTGGGCAAAGAATGGAATTTTGATACGGATATCGTAAATTATGATATTAAGCTTCAATCGAAGTGGAATGAGATTGCCATTGAGGTAGAAAAGCCTGATGATACGCAATCGGACAGCGGAGTTGACAGTGATGTTGACAGCGAACAAAACAGCAGTAACAACGATACGGCAAAACCTGGGGTAAGCGATTTGCTTGCAGGTTGTAGCGGTGTAATCGGCGGCGTTGCAAGCGGTTTGACGGCGCTTGGCGTTGCGGCATACGTACTCTTAAAGAAAAAAGAAGACTAATTTTATGGTTGGCGTGAAATGGGTATTTCGCGCCAACTTTTCCTTTATAAGCTAAAAATGACAACAATTGCGTAAAAAATGAAACATTTTTACAAAAAAAGGGTCTTTACATATCGCATTTTTTATTGTATAATAAATAATAGGATAATATATGTGGGAGTGTGCCCACAAAGCTTTTAGATAACTAGGAGGCAATAGGATGAAAAACACGACGAAGAAAATTGCTGGGATTGCGCTTAGCGCAGCTTTGGCTCTTACACTCGGTGCAGGTGTGAACAGCGTTATAAACGCATATGAACAACCTGCGGTTACGGCAAGTGCGGCGGAGATTACGAAGGATTTGTCGAATACGATTTATAACGTCAATCAATATAACAACGGTGACTGGGGTACTTGTGGTGACTTTAAAGAAGCAGGGCTTTACCGTTTTTGGATTAGCACGGATAAAACGCTTGCTTGGAATGAGGGCGGCAGCTGTTTGAATGAGGATGGTCGTGATCATTTGCTTGAATATATCAAGGTGAATGGCAAAACGGTTGCTGAGTGGCGTAGAGAATATGCAAATGGCGAAACCTACAAAATTACCTGGGAAGGTATGCCTGGTAATACGGGCAGCGGCAATGCAATGCACCAAAACATTGCAAACGACGTAGCGAACGGCACGGCAGTTTACGCGCCCATTATTGTAAACCTTGCACAGCATGGGGAATTGGGTGGCGCGCTTGATATTTACATTCCCAACAGCTTTATTGCGGACGTAACTTCGATTGAGCTTTTGAAAGGCTTTGAATGGACGTATGGCGGTGAAACCTTTGGTTTCAGCGAAAACGTTTACTTCGGTATAAATTCCCTCGCGATTTCGCACAAAGTGGTAGGTGAACGCAATTTAACCGTAAAAGAAGCAACTGTGACAGGCGTTGACGGTACTTATGGCGCTGCGGACCAGTTCCTTTCCTTCTTCTTGGGTGAAAACGATTACGGTACGGACAGCACTGTATCCCTTGGGGATAAGGCGCTTTTGAGAACCCTTAACTTCTACGATTATATTTTGATTGATGGCTAAAAGATGGGTACCCTTTGGGGGAAAGAAAACCCTAGCGAACAATTCTTCAACGTATGGGGTAGAACGGGTTCGTTCAGTCTTCGTTGGCCTGCTTCTTTGAAAAATGCTGGAAAGACGGATGCGGTGCAGGAAATCAAAATCCTTGCAGGTTGTCAATTCCCTTCGAAAACGGACGCAAATACCGTGTACGAAGTGAAAGAAGATATTACCTTTACCCGTCAGGAAAGCGGTGTGCTTGCCGATCCTTCTTCCTTGATTGGTGCGGAAGACGTTACTGTTTCTTGGGCAACGGTAACTGGTGATGCAGGCGATGTCTTCAAGGTGGATATTCTCTGCAGCGATTGGGCTTACAATATTGGCGCAAGCGGTGATATTTACGACTGGAACTATTTCTCTGAGGCTAGAATTGCAATCCGTGACAACATCCTTATCAACGGTGTGTCCTTGTATGATATCAATACGACGGTGGACGATTCGGCTTATGAATATGCAAGCTTCCCCTTCAATGTAAGTGATTTGAAGCAAACGAGCTATAAAGACAGCAAGGATTACGACGTGTTTAAAAATCCCGTATTGCTTGAGGTAAAAAATGGCGTAATCAGCTTGCTTATTCATGAAAGTTATGTAAATAGCTTGTGCAAGGAATTCGGCGATGAACTCAAGATTACTATAAAGAAAGAAATTTGCAACAGTACGGTTATCAGCGGTAAAACTTTGACGGAAGACGTAGAAGCGGTTGCTTATGGTATCGGTTACGACCTTGTATTGATGGACGGTAATAGCAAAGTAGATACCTTGTCGATTTTGGGCGGCTTTGCTTTGAACAGCTTGCCTACGCTTACCCACGAAAATAAGACGTTTGCTGGTTGGGTAGATGAAAACGGCAATCCTGCACCTGCAACGATGCCCGATGCAAGCATGACTTTGTATGCAAAGTGGAATGCAATTCCTTACACCCTTACCATCAACTACTTGGATGGCACCAACAAGACGTTTACCTTCGGTGTATTTGTAGATGAAGAAAACGGCATCGAATTGTCGACGGAAGACCTTGCAAAAGTGTTGGAAGATAACCTTCCTGAAAACACGGACGAAGTTGGCTACGGCTACGAAGAAAAAATTCCTTCCGTATTCAAGGCACAGGATTGCACCTTCACCGTAACGACGGTACGTATTGCATTTGTGATTACCTTTGTAGGTGAAAACGGCGAAGATCTTGGTATTGCTCCTATTACCTTTACTGCAAAGACAATTGACAGCGTAGAATTGCCTGCAGTTCCCGAAAAAGAAGGGTATAAGGGCGCATGGGATAAGACGGTGGATAGAATTAAGTTGGAAGACACCGTTTTGAAAGCGGTTTATACCGAAATTAAGGAAGAACCTGTTCTTCCTGAAACCCCTGAAGATTCAACGGATTCTACCGACTCGACGGATTCGACGGATTCGACGTCCAGCGCAGGCTTGCTTGCAGGCTGTACGGCTGTTGTTGGCGGCGTAGCAAGCGGTTTGGTTGCGCTTGGCGTTGCAGCAGTTGCACTTTTGAAGAAAAAGGAAGACTAAACTCTTTTGATTGATAAAAAATCCTCGGTTTTTGCCGAGGATTTTTTTGTGAAAGTATATACAAATCAAGAAGATTGTGATATAATAACAAGGAATGAAATGGTGAGGTGATTTTATGCAAAACACACGGCATAGTTTTGGAAAACAAAACTGGTGGATTTTGGTACTGTTCGGCTTGATTGGGCAAATCGCTTGGTCGGTAGAGAATATGTACTTTAACCTGTTTGTATATGAAACGATTGACCAGAATCTTGATGCGGTAACCTTGATGGTACAATTGTCGGGTATTGCGGCAACCGTAACGACCCTGATTGCAGGTACGTTATCTGATAAAACGGGCAATCGGCGAGGGTTTATCTCCTATGGCTATATCATTTGGGGTGTAACGGTAGGGGTATTTGGCTTTATTTCCCCCGAAAGCATGGCTGCGATTTTCAATACAACCACGGCAAAAGGTGTGACGATTGCCTTGACGGTGGTAATCGTTGGCGACTGCATTATGACTTTGTTTGGTTCTACTGCAAACGACGCGGCGTTTAACGCTTGGGTGACGGACAACACCGAGGAGAGTTATCGCGGTAAAGTGGAAGGTGTTTTGTCGGTGTTGCCTCTTGTTGCCATGTTGATTGTGGCAGGCGGATTTGGTATGTTGGTGGAAGGCATGGGTTACGACATGCTGTTTTTGGCGCTTGGCGCGGTGATAACGGCATGCGGCGTGGCGGGTGTGTTCATGATTAAGGATAGCCCGTCCTTGCAGAAAAAAGGCACGTTAAAGGACATTTTCTATGGCTTTAAGCCTAGTGTTATTCAAAGCCACGCGCCCTTGTATTTAACCTTGTGTATCGTAGGAATTTATGGCATTGCATGTCAAATTTTTATGCCGTATTTGATTATTTACATGAAAACCTACCTGCATTTTGAAACGTTGGATTACAGTATTGTATTCGGCGCGGCAATTATTCTTGGTGCAATCATCAACCTGCTGCTTGGCGGTTTGACGGATAAGATGGATAAGGCAAAGCTGTTATACGCGGCGGCAGGGATTTTTGTACTTGGCTTGCTGGGTATGTACTTCTCGCATTTTGAAAGTAAGCTTGTGACGATGGCGATTTTCGGGTTCTTTGGCTTCGTGATGATTACGGGATATATCC
>JAFVQP010000020.1 GCA_017504735.1 Clostridia bacterium
AATTGGCAAAAAATGGCGCGTCAACACATGTTGGTGCGGCGGTGTCGGAACGTTTTGATTCATTTGCACACAGTGTGCCAATGTTATCGATATCTGATGTCTTTGATGAAAACGAAGTTGCAGATTGGTTTAACAAATTAACATCACGTGATATCTTTATTGAATTAAAGGTCGACGGTGTTTCTTATTCTGCGCGATACGAACATGGAAAATTGGTGCGTGGTCTGACCCGGGGCAGTGGCGTTATGGGCGAAGATATCACCGAAAACCTGAAAACAATTCCTGATATTCCGCACACATTGACGGGCGATTACCCAGATATTATTGAAATCCGTGGCGAAGTATATATGACACGCGCTGATTTTATTGCATTAAATGCGGAATCAGAAAAACAGTTCGCCAATCCGCGTAATGCCGCGGCGGGATCGTTGCGCCAACTGAACCCTGCGATAACCGCCACACGAAAACTTAGTGCATTTGCATACACGTATGGCGAAGTGTCAAATCGCGATTGGGCGACCCAATCTGAATACTTTGCAAAACTGGAATCGTGGGGATTTAAAACAACACGTCGCTGGGCGCGCCATGCCGACAATATGATTGATATACAGTTGGTATATAACGATATTATGGCGATGCGCCCAGATATTCCATTTGATATTGATGGCCTGGTATTAAAGGTAAATGATGTCGCCACCCAAGAACGCATGGGCTCCCGCGCGAACAGCCCCAGATGGGAAGTCGCATATAAATTCCCGGCGGCGCGCGCAATTACAACACTGCGCGATATTACGATTCAAGTCGGACGTACAGGGGTTCTGACACCGGTCGCAGAATTGGAACCAATAAATATTGGTGGTGTATTGGTATCGCGTGCAACATTACATAACGCGGACGAAATAAAACGTCTGGGTATACATATCGGGGACAAGGTCATTGTTCAACGCGCCGGCGACGTTATACCGCAAATTGTTGGCGTCGCGGACAGTGCGCCAACTGCGCCAGAATTCACGTTCCCAGACACGTGTCCTGTGTGTGGTGGCGCCGTGGTCCAAGAATCTGGGGCGGTGGCGCGTCGGTGTCGTGTCCCCATCGATGTATGAAATCGTGGAAAGATTTTCAACTTCGTGCTTTTGCGTTTCGCTGTTCATATCCAAGGTTACTTGGCTGACGTAATCGACTTTTTCAACGATTGCCTCGGGGAAGAAATTCGGTGTTTTGTCGCTACAAGCCACAAAACCGCTGAACACAACACACAAAAGCAATAATAATGAGAAGATTTTTTTCATTATAATTACCTATTTTGTATAAATGAATTATTCACCGTAGAAGTATTCAAGTTCTTCAATAGCCGAATCAAAGTGCTTTTTCACGAACGCACGAAGCTTTTCAGGCGTAGAAGTATCTTCTTTATTCTTGTTGATGAATACGTCTTGCAACAATACGCCGACTTGGTCACGAGCTTCCGAAGAGCCGTTGAAAGCAGGGGAAACGTAAAGCGCGTTCTTCTGCGCGATACACTGCTTAACGCAAGTAGCCTGCAAGTTACCGTTGCCGTCCGCCGTATTTAAAAAATCATTGTAAATTTCATCCGTTTCAACCGACTGAATAACGGGAGCATAACCACTCGTCATCGAGAAGTCAGCTTGGAATTCAATACAGGTTGTGAAATACTTTGCAAACAACCAAGCCGCCGCAACTTCTTGAGGGTTGGACTTCTTGAATAAGCAGATGGAAGGACCTTGAGAAATTACCTTCGGATTTGCTACGTCCATTTGAGGAATCAAAGCAACGCCTACTTCGAAGGGATATTGTTTATCTGCTGCGTCGCCGTCAAGGGGATCGGGGCACTGATAGGAAGCGCCTGCCGACGAACCGATACACATATAAGATCTGGGTTTCGCTTTGCCCGTCTTTTCATCCGTGCCAAGTTCCGTGAAGAGGTCGGACGTGTAACCGCCGTAGATTTCTTCCGTCGTAACGTAGCCCTTGTCATACCAACCCTTCAATTTTTCAACGAACTTCCAGTTGGTTTCATTATTGAAAAGGAAGTGTTCGCCTTCTTTTGCAGAGGTATAATCAGAGCCGAGCTGTTCGCACATCGTGATGAACCAGTTCGCTTCGGAATCATAGCCGAGGGGAACGTCATTAGGGAACGTTTCTTTAATCGTTTTGCAAAGAGCTTCCATTTCATCCCAAGTCGTGGGAACCGTCCAACCGTTTTTCGCAAATTCCGTCTTGTTATAATACAAAACTTCGGTGGATTTCGAGAAAGGAAGTGTGTACATAACGTTATCGCCGTACGCTCTACCTTCTTCATAGTAAGCCGTAACGTAGTCTTTAATCTGCGTTTCCGTCAAACCCATAATATCCTTCGTACCGTCCGCTTTGGTAACTTCCAACGTGCTTGCGATGAAATCGTCAAGGGGAAGAACGGCTTTTGCACTGTTATAAAGTGCTACGTGGTCGGGATAGCAGTATGCGATACTGGGAGCATTGCCGCCCGTGAGCTCGGTCGAAATTTGGTCGCGAAGTCCAGGATAGTCGCCTTTCGTACCGTGTTCAATCTTGATGTTAGGATACATTTCATTGAATTTAGGAATATACTTATCCAAAACCCCACGAAGATTTGCACCCATCGTATGATAGAACTGTACCGTAACTTCACTGCCGTCGTATGCAACAACTTCAACGTTGTCGGTAAGTCCGCCGCCTTTCTTGTTACAAGAAGAAAGGGCAACGACGTTCGTTCCAACCATAAGCAACGACAGGAGCGCTGCTGCAGCTTTTGCCATTTTTTTCATAGTGATTACTTCCTTTTATATATTTTAATTATTTTTTGCAATTAAAAATTAGCCTTTGATACCGCTTCTCGAAACGCCCTTCATGATATAGTTTCTAAGGAAAATAAAGACCATAAAGAGAGGGATGGAAACCATCGTAACGGCAGCCATCTGTACGGGAATGTTCGGTTTCATTGTTTCAGCGTCCGTAAAGGACAAAGAACGCAAACCGTTGGTAATCAACTGGTGCGCGGGATCATCCGCAACCAAACGAGGCCAAACGTAGGTATTCCAAGCGCCCATCATTTTCAAAATCGTGATCGAAATCAAAGTGGGAAGGGCAAGAGGGATCATAACCTTCCAAAGATATTTAAGGTCGGACGTCCCGTCAACTTTTGCCGCCAAATACAGTTCGTTAGGGATCTGCATAAAGTTTTGACGGAGCAAATAAATATAGAAAATACTTACCAAGAAGGGTACGATCAACGCCGTGAAGGTGTTCAGCCAACCGAAATTATTAACCGTTTGGTAGTTTGTAATCGTAAACAATTCCCCAGGAATCATCATTGTTGCCAACATACAAGCGAAAATGACGTTTTTACCTTTGAATTCCAATCTTGCCAATGCAAACGCCGATAAGACGGTAATAACTAAGGAAAGAATCGTGGAAACCAAACCAACGTAAGTGGTGTTGAGGAACAATCTTCCTAAGCTTGCTTGTTTAAAAGCTTCCGCATAGTTAGAGAAATGGAAGGTTTCGGGGAAAAGAGTGGGCACAGAGCGTTCGTATTCCGCCATGGATTTTACCGAAGAGATAAGCATCCAATAGAAGGGGAAAAGGACGGCAAATGCCATAACAAACAAAAACGCATAGACGGCAATTAACCCCAAAATTTTGCCAATCGTCTGTTTGGAGGTGACTTTATTGATGTCTTGTTCGTGCATAACTTTGCTAGTTTCTTCAGCCATACGTCTACCTCCTTAATAATGTGTTTTCTTTTTACTAACGTAAAGGTTGATCATCGTTACGATAAAGATAATAAAGAACAAGATCAACGCCGCTGCGCTTGCCTTACCTTGCGTTTGCGCGGCAATAGAGTCGTATATATACCCGACCATCGTGTTCATACCGCGGCTGGATAGATTTTCCCCAAAAATACCGATAAGGCTTGAATATTCCTTGAATCCGCCGATAAAGCCCGTAATAACAACGTAGGCAAGCATCGGGGAAAGAAGGGGAACGGTAATCTTCGTGAATACTCTCCAACGGGGAGTACTGTCAATCATAGCCGCTTCATAATACTGTTTGTTGATGCTTTGTAAGCCGCCCAACAAAATCAAAATTTTGAAAGGCAATGCGTTCCATATAATATAAACGATAAGAACGAACATCTTCGGCCAGTAACTAGCATCGCCAA
>JAFVQP010000170.1 GCA_017504735.1 Clostridia bacterium
ACAACTGATAATATTCATGCTTATATATCATTAAAGCATCCTCATGATTATAAACAATCTTTTGTAGAATTATTAGGGGCAAATAGTTATGATGATATTGAACTTCAACGCCGACTTCGACGGCGACCAGATGGCTGTGCACCTTCCTTTGAGTGTAGAAGCGCAGGCGGAAGCACGTTTCTTGATGCTTTCCGCAAACAACATCTTGAAGTTGGCTGACGGTAAATCCGTCATGTCTCCTACGCAAGATATGATTATCGGTGCTTACTATCTTACGATTAAGCGCTGTGAAGAAGGTAAAACGTACGACGAACAGGGTCGCCCTGATCCCAATGGTGAAGTTTACGTTGCACCCGTATATTCGTCTGAAAACGAAGCAATTTTGGCATATCAGAACAAGATTGCACACGAACAGGACGAAATGTATCTTAAGCGTGTTGTAGAGCTTCCTGAAGGTATGTTTGAAGACCTTCCCTTGCCTTACAGATGCCCTGTTGAAAACAAAGAGGGTGAAGCGATCATTAAGAGTGCGGAAGTACGTCGCAATGAAAAGACCGGCAAGTTGGAAGTTGTAGGTATCATCAAGACGACCATCGGCCGTTTGATTTACAACGATGGTCTTCCTCAAGATTTGGGCTTCGTTAAGAGAAATACCCCCGAATCGTACTTGCGCTTAGAACTTGACACCGAATTCATCGGCAAGGCAAGAGCAATCGGTAAAAAGCACCTTTCCCGTATCGTAGAAGCTTCGTTCAGAACGGGTAAAGCGCCTAAAGCTTCGTACGTGCTTGACGCAATGAAGGAAAGAGGTTATAAATACTCTACCCTCGCTGCTTTGACGACGTCCGTATTCGATATGAAGATTCCTGAAGAAAAGCAGGAAATCATCGACAATGCGGAAAAAGAAGTTTCCAAGATTGCAAAGAAATATGCAAGAGGTTTGTTGAACGAAGAAGAACGTTACAGCGCAGTTATCGCGCAGTGGGACGCAGCGACCGATAAGGTTGCAGGCTTGCTTAAAAAGCAGGGTGAAGAAGACAAGTTCAACCCTATTTGGATGATGGCTGACTCCGGTGCCCGTGGTTCCATCGACCAGATTAAACAGCTTGCAGGTATGCGTGGTCTAATGGTTAACCCTCAAGGTAAAAAGATTGAGGTTCCCGTTAAATCGTGTTTCCGTAACGGCTTGTCCGTTCTCGAATATTTCATTTCCTCGCACGGCGGCCGTAAAGGTTTGACCGATACCGCGTTGAAGACGGCTGACTCTGGTTACTTGACCCGTCGTCTTGTAGACGTATCCCACGAAATCATCGTTCGTGAAGAAGACTGCTGCGCAGGCAGAAAGCCTCAAAGCATGATGGTTCGTGCGATCTACGACGCAGTAGGTAAGGAAATTGAAGGCGTTAAATCGCGTGTTCTCGGTAGATTTGCCGCTGAAGACGTTATCAACCCTGCAACGGGTGAAGTAATTGTTGCGATGAACCAGTTCATCGACGAAAAAGAAGCTGACGCAATCGTTGCGGCTGGCTTGACGGAAGTTCCCATCAGAAGTATCTTTGGTTGTTCGTCCAGATTTGGCGTTTGTGCAAAGTGCTACGGTAAAAACATGGCTACGACCCTTCCTGTACAGGTTGGTGAAGCAGTTGGTACCATCGCTGCACAGTCCATCGGTGAACCTGGTACTCAGCTTACCATGCGTACCTTCCACACGGGTGGTATCGCAGCAACGGGCGACATCACGCAAGGTCTTCCCCGTGTCGAAGAATTGTTCGAAGTTCGTAAACCTAAGGGCTGCGCAACGATTTGTGAAGTAGAAGGTGTAATCAGCATCGACGATTCCGACGGTTCGAAGCACATCAAGGTTATGGATCCCGTAACCAACGAAGTGAAGAAGGAATACAACCTTCCTTTCAACGCAGAAATCAAGGTAAAAGACGGCGAAAAGGTTACCCCTGGCGTATTGCTTAACGCTGGTAGCGTATATCCTCAGGATATCCTTCACGTACAAGGTGTTAAGGGCGTTCAGGACTACATCCTTGAACAGGTACAATCGGTTTACCGTTCGCAAGGCGTAGAAATCAACGACAAGCACGTTGAAATCATCGTTCGTCAGATGCTTAAGAAAGTACGTGTAGAAAACGCAGGTGATACCAACTTGTTGCCTGGCGAACTCGTAGATATGGTAACCTTCCAGGATGAAAGTGCGAAAGCAATGGCAAACGGCGGCAGACCCGCGCTTGCAAAACGTGTCCTTCTCGGTATCACGAAAGCAGCGCTTGCAACCGATTCCTTCTTGTCCGCAGCGTCCTTCCAGGAAACGTCGAGAGTGCTCACCGAAGCGGCTATCCGCACGAAGAGAGACTACCTCGTTGGCTTGAAGGAAAACGTTATCATCGGTAAGTTGATCCCTGCAGGTACGGGTACAAAGGCTTACAAAAACGTTACCCCTCAATACATCGGCGGTTACAATGCAACCCCTGTTGCAACGACCGAAGAAGTAGCAGAAGAGGAATAATCTAAAAACGAATATACGCTTGCAATTATGCGTTGCAGGCGTATATTTTTTTACAAGGGGTATTGACATTTTATGCAATTCATAGTATAATATTTATAATAGGATTACTGTGGGGATTTTCCCTTGGTTGGAGGTAATTATGAGAGATAAAATTGCGGTGATTATCGGTGCGGGACCTGCGGGTTTGACCGCCGCGTACGAGCTTTTAAAGAAATCGGACGATATTCAACCGATTATTTTAGAGGCGGAAAATTTTGTCGGCGGTATTTCGCGTACGGCGACCTACAACGGCAACCGCATGGATATCGGCGGACACCGTTTTTTCTCAAAGGATGAACGGGTAACCAAGCTTTGGACGGAACTTTTACCCGTACAAGGTCAGCCTGCGATGGACGATAAGCTTCTTGAAAGGGAGAAACCCTTGGAAGAGAATGGCCCCGACCCTGAGGAAACGGACGAGGTAATGTTGGTGCGCGACCGTGTTTCCCGTATCATTTACAAGCGTAAATTTTTCGATTATCCCATCTCGTTGAAGGCGCAAACCTTTATCAATATGGGCTTTTTCGCAACCATGAAGGCAGGGTTTGGGTATCTTGGCAGTTGCATTAAAAAACGTGAGGAAACCAACCTTGAAAACTTCTACATCAACCGCTTTGGTAAACCCTTATACGAAATGTTCTTTGAGGATTATACCGAAAAGCTGTGGGGGGTACACCCTCGTAATATCGCTGCCGATTGGGGCGCACAGCGCGTGAAGGGTTTATCTGTTTCCAAGGCGATTAAAAACGCTTTAAGCAAGCCGTTCAAGAAGAAAAACAAAGAAGTGGAAACAAGCTTGATCGAGCAGTTTATCTATCCAAAGAAAGGGCCTGGTCAGTTGTACGAAAAGATGGCGGAAGAAATTGTGAGCCTTGGCGGTCAAATTCTTTACGGCAGAACAGTACATAAAATCGACGTAAAAGACGGAAAGGTGGCTACCGTGTATGCGTTGAATGCGGAAAACGAGGTGGAAGCTTATACGGCGGATTACTGCATTTCCTCGATGCCTATCAAGGATTTGGCGGATGCAATCGGCAAGGACGTCGTGCCTGGTGAAGTGTATGATGCGGCAACACAGTTGCCTTATCGCGACTTTATGACCGTAGGCTTACTCTTACAAGATTTGAAGGTAAAAAACAAGACGAAGATGAAGACCTTGGGCGGTATCGTGCCCGATTGTTGGATTTACGTGCAGGATCGCGACGTGCGCCTTGGTCGTATCCAAATCTTCAACAACTGGTCCCCGTATATGGTGAAAAATCCGCAGGAAAACGTGTGGGTAGGGTTGGAATATTTCTGCTCGGAAGGGGATGATATGTGGACAAGCCCTGACGAAGCCTTTATCAAAAATGCGGTGGAGGAGCTTGTGAAAATCGGCGTGATTGACTCGCCTGAAAAGGTGCTTGATTCCACCGTTATTCGCGTGAAAAAGGCGTATCCTGCGTACTTTGGTACGTATGCGCAATTTGACAAGGTGCGCGCATATTTGGACGGTTTTGACAACCTGTTCTGCGTGGGCAGAAACGGTCAGCACCGCTATAACAACATGGATCACTCGATGGTGACTGCGATGGTTGCGGCGGAAGAAATCATCAAAGGCGGCACGGATAAGCAGGCGGTGTGGAGTGTAAACACTGAAAAGAGTTACCACGAAACGAAGACCGAGGAGAAGGCGTGATGGACGAAAAAACCTCGATTGACGTCGAAGAAAAACCCGACAGGGACAAATATTGGCGTATCGCGAAGGATTGTATTTTTGAGGGTACGCTGTATTTATCCGTATTTTTGGTGACTTTTCTCTTGTTTGTCATATTAAAACCGTTCACGGGTTATTACCACGTAGGTGCATTTGCAAAGACGGTAATTGCCCTTGTTTTTGCGGGGTGTGGCGTATTCATTGCGTACATGGGTGCCACAAAACGCTTAACCTCGCGACATATTATCCTTATTTTATTGGTGGCAGGGTACGCACTTCGCGTGGGGTATATGCTACATACACCTGCCAGCGTGCGTCAGCAAGACACCTATTCGAAACGGTTTAACGGCCACGAAGCATATGCTTGGACTTTGTTTGAAACGGGTGAATTGCCTAAGACAAACGATTATCAATTTTATCATCCGCCGTTAAACGCTTTGTTGCAATCAACCTTTATGCGTATGGTGGATGGGTTGACCTCGTTGTTTGGCGGTACGTGGTTCCCCGACGCATTTGCCTATGGGAAGCCCGATTACGTGGATAATCAGCGGTATTTTCTCTATTCCAGCTGTCAAATTTTAGCCGTTTTATATTCCTTCATCACGGCTGTGACGTTGGTGAAAATGCTTAAGCTGTTCCATTTTAACGAAAAAACATACCTGTTTTTATCGGCATTCGTTATCTTTTTCCCGCGCCATATTCAGTTCGCAGGGATGCTCAACAACGATGCAATCGCTTATATGTTTTCCACCCTTGCGCTGTATTTTGCGCTTAAATGGTGGAAGGGGAATAAGTCCTTCGTGTATATCCTTTTATGCGGTTTGGCGGTGGGGCTTGGCATGATGGCGAAGCTGTCTTCTGCGACCGTTTGTTTGCCGATTGCAGGGATTTTTATCTACGAATTTATCCGTACTTTATTGAAAAAAGAAGATGCGTTAAAGCTGTGGCAAATGGTGTTGCAATACGGTTTATTCCTTTGCATTTGCGCGCCGATTGGGCTTTGGTTTCAGGTGTATGCAAGTATGCGCTTTGACCAACCCTTGGGCTTCGTGTTCTCTAACTTGAATAAAAAATTATACACGGGGCATCACTCGGTTTGGGGTAGATTTGGTATTACCTTTGACTTATCGGAGTATCTTGGTACGCTGTATTGCCGTCCGTTTGAGGGGAATTATAACCTGTTAAACTATGCGTTGAAATCTTCCATTTTCGGTGAATTTGTCTATACGCAAGGGGATAGCTGGGGTGCAGTTTCCGTGTTGTTCGCGTACATGGGTGTGGCATTATTGGTTATTGGCACAATTTGGTGTGTGGTTTTGTGGTGGAAAAACCGCAAGGATGAAAGCAGTTTCTTGCATCAGAATTCACCCGTTTCCCATCAAGACGTATTGTTTACCGCGCTGCTTGTTGCGTCGCAGGTGCTGTCGGAAATTTATTTCTACATTAAGATGCCGTACGGCTGTACGATGGATTTCCGTTACATTATGCCTTTGATTTTTGGGTTGGCGCTGTCGGTGGGGATAATCGGTAAAATTTTAACCGCCTACGGCAGTAAGCGCGCCTTAAATTTTTGCACCATATTTTACATCATTGTCGGAGCATTTTTGGTAAGCTCTGCGTTGTTCTATTCGGTGGCAAGCTAAAGAGGGATTATGAAAGAAAAAACTTTATTTGGACAAACGAAGAAGGAATTATTTGGGGAAATTTTCCGTTTTCTCCTGGTGGGGGGGACGGCAACGGTGGTGGATTATGCCGTTACCTATCTCTTTTTCCACTTTATTTTACCCGAAAGCCTAGTGGGTTTTTTCCTTGCTACCACCTTTTCCGTTATCTTTGGCTTTACTTGTGGGTTGACGATAAACTGGTTTTTATCCGTCTATTTCGTTTTTCGTAAGGTGAAGAATAAAGCGGGGTCGAGATCTAAAAAATCCTTCTTAATCTTTACGATTATCGGGGTTATCGGGCTTGGAATCACTTGGCTTGGGATGTTGCTTGTTAACGTCATTCCTTCCTTTTCATTGTTCGGTGTGGAAAATTTTTTAGGCGAGCCGTGGAAGTGGTGGCTGATGAAGGTAATTATGACCTGCATTGTGTTGGGTTTCAATTATATTGGTAGAAAAATTTTTGTTTTTAAATAAGAGGTGATATTATGAGAAAAAGCATAAAACAATGGTTTGCTTTGGCTTCGGCAGGCGTTATGACGCTGTCGATGGCATCTTGCGGTGATTTGATGGGACAGCTTTCAGGGATGCTTGGCGGCGGTACGAGCGTAGAGCAAAGCGCAGAGGCGGAAAAATATGACCCCATCATTTTAAAGAACGTAACGAAGGCGAAAAACGTAATTTTGATGATTGGCGACGGTATGGGCCCCAACCAAATCAAGGCAGGCTCCTTGTATAGGGATGAACCCTTGGTGATGGAAGGTTTCCCTTATATGACGAAGGTGGAAACCCGTTCGGAGAGCGATTACATCACCGACTCCGCGGCGGCTGCAACGGCGCTTGCGACGGGGATTCGCACTTATAACGGTATGGTTGGTCAGGATTCGGACGGTAACGATTTGGAAACCATCGTGGATATCGCCGCAAGCCTTGGTAAGCGTACGGGTATTATTGCGACGGAAGAATTGACGGGCGCAACCCCTATGGGCTTCTCGGGACATTCGTCCGCGCGCGGTAACTCCAGCGAGTTGATTAAATCGGCTTGCGCAAGCAGTAACGTGAACTTATTTGCAAGCTATACCATCAAAAACGCATACCAAAATGCTTTTGTGGAAGCAGGGTATGAAAAGGTGGAAGACGCGAAAAATATTTCTGAATCGACCTCGGATAAGGTGTTCGGCAGTTATTGGATTAAGGCGGAAGCGGAATCCATGTCCGGCGACCCTGCGTGCTTGGCGCTTGATTACCTTGTAACGGAAGCGTTGGAATATCTCTCTAAAGACGAAGACGGCTTCTTCTTGATGGCGGAAGGTTCGCACATTGACCACGGCGGACACAACAATGATTTTAGATATATGATGGATGAATTGTTGGCGTTTGACGATGCCGTAAAAGCGGTTTTGAATTGGGCGAAAGACCGTGATGATACGGTGGTAATCGTTACCGCTGACCATGAAACGGGCGGTTTGGAATTGCCTGCAGACGTTACGCACGACGGTATGGTAATTGCGTATGAAGTCTTTGGGGATAGCCCTTACTATACCTGGACGACGAGCGGACATACTGCAACGGACGTAAATTGCTACGTGAACGGCGCGGATATTGATTTTGCGCAATATTCTTTCGAAACGAAAGAACGCATTAAAAATATCGACGTATTCCAAATTATGAAATCCCTTATGATGGGTGAATAATGGTAAAATAGGGGGTTGTCCAAAGGGGACAGCCCCCCTAATTTTATGGAAAATCTTGCTTTCGTATAAAATACGAAAAAGATAAAAAGAATATATTCAAAGGCTTGACAAACGGTGTAAGATTTGCTATAATAAGTATCGTGAAGGACAATGGACACTGTTGAAAGGCCTTTTAACCTTACAGGTTCAAGCCTGCTAGGTTAAGGAGGAGAATATGACAGGACGCATTCATTCTTTTGAGTCTTTCGGTACAGTGGACGGGCCCGGTATCCGCTTTGTAGTATTTATGCAGGGATGTCCTTTGCGTTGCCAGTATTGTCACAATCCCGATACTTGGGGTGGAAACGACGGGCAGGAATACTCGGTGGACGAAGTGGTACAGCGCATTGTACGCTATAAAAATTATTTTGGCGACAAAGGCGGTGTAACGGTTTCGGGTGGCGAGCCCCTTTTACAAATCGATTTCATCATCGAATTGTTTACGGTATTGAAGGCAAAGGGTATTCACACCTGCATCGATACGTCGGGTATCACCTTTAAGGCGGACAACGAAGCGGTGGTGGAAAAGCATAAAAAGTTGCTTACCGTGACCGATTTGGTTTTGCTGGATATTAAGCATATCGATAACGAGGCTTGTAAAAAGCTGACGGGGTTGCCCAACGACAACACCCTTGCTTTTGCAAAGTTTGTCAGCGACAACGGTACGAAATTGTGGATAAGACAGGTGCTTGTCCCTGGCATCACGGACGGCGAAGAGGATTTGAAAAAAGTCCGCGCGTTCATCGACGGCTTGGCGACGGTGGAAAAGGTAGAGGTTTTACCTTACCATACCATGGGCGTGGTGAAGTATGAAAAACTTGGGCTGGAATATCCATTGAAGGGTGTGGAAGCGCCGTCGAAAGAAAGAGTGGCCTGCGCAAAGGCAATTTTACAAAAACCTGTACAGGAATAAAATTATGGCAATTAACGAAAAGAATTACAAAGAGGAATTGAAAGGGCTTTGCTGTGTAGAAGTCAGCGGTGAGTCCTGCGCCAACTGTCTGACCTTGATGCCGATTTTACAAGATATTTGTTCGGCGAGAGGGGACGTGCGTTTGGTGCACGTGGAGGCGGATTACTCGACTATGCCTTTGATGGAGGCATGGGACGTGGTAAAGGTGCCCACGATTTTGCTTGTGGAAGACGGTGAAATTTTTGCGCGTTGCGCAGGATTTCAACCGGAAGAAATCCTTGAAATTTGGCTGGATGCCAAAATAGAAGAACGAAAGGCAAGTAAATAACAAAAGACGAAAAATAGACCCGTTTTAATGCCGGCGAGGGCTGACAGGCGGACGAGCTTATATAATAAGAAAAATTTATTTTATTAGGAGTAACTGATATGATGCAATACAAAGGTTGGGAAGGATTTGTTCCCGGTAAATGGTGCAGCGACGAAGTAAACGTGCGTGATTTCATTCAGCACAACTATACGCCGTATGAAGGTGATGCAACGTTCCTTGCTCCCGCAACGGAAGCTACGAAAAAGCTTTGGGAAATCGTTTGCGATTTGTCGAAGAAAGAACGTGAAGCAGGCGGCGTTTTGAACGCAGATACGAAGGTAGTTTCTACGCTTACCTCTCACGGCGCAGGTTATTTGGATAAAGACCTTGAAAAAATTGTTGGTTTGCAGACGGATGAACCTTTCAAGCGTTCGTTGCAGCCTTTCGGCGGTCTTCGTATTTCCGAAAGCGCGTTGAACCTTTACGGCTACGAACTTGATCCCGAAGTAAAAGACATTTTCACGAAATATCGTAAGACGCACAACGAAGGCGTTTTCGATGCTTACACCCCTGAAATGAGATTGGCACGTTCCGCGCACATCTTGACGGGTTTGCCCGATGGTTACGGCAGAGGCCGTATCGTAGGCGACTATCGTCGTGTAGCGCTCTACGGTGTAGATTTCCTTATTAAGAAGAAGGAAGAAGATAAGCTTGCTCTTGGCGGCACCATGACCCCTGATAAGGTTCGTGACCGTGAAGAAATTTCCGAACAAATCAAGGCGCTCAAGGGTCTTAAAGAAATGGCAGCTTCTTATGGTTGCGACATCTCCAAACCCGCTGAAACCGCACAGGAAGCTATCCAGGCATTGTACTTTGGTTACCTTGGCGCAGTTAAGGATCAAAACGGCGCTGCTATGTCCATTGGTAGAAACAGTACCTTCCTTGATATCTATATTGAACGTGACCTTGCGAAAGGCCTTATCACCGAAACGCAGGCACAGGAATTCATGGATCATTTCGTTATGAAACTTCGTATCGTGAAGTTCATGAGAACGAAAGAATACAACGAATTGTTCTCGGGCGACCCTACCTGGGTAACCGAAG
>JAFVQP010000171.1 GCA_017504735.1 Clostridia bacterium
AAAACGGGCACGATCACGCGCGGTTTTGCCGCTTCTTCTCGCAGCAAATCCGCCAAACCCGTTTCACGCAAACGGTTTGCCGCTACCTCATACGCTCCCACACCAGGCAACATAATTTTTTCCGCGTTTCGTATTACGTTTTTATCCGACGTAATCACCACTTCCGCGCCAACACGCGCAAAAGAGGATTTTATTGAAAATAAATTTCCTACGCCGTAATCTACAACCGCTATCATATGATACCTCATTTAAAATATGTTCACCTATTTATTATACACCAGTTTTATAAACTGTCAAGCCCCTACCCCCATTTTTTTGCATTTTTTCACCCGCATAGAGGTATTTTTGTGCAAGCACTTGACATTTCGATTAAATTGCTTTACAATATACTTGAAAATACCTCACGAGGAGATGCTTTTATGAAAATCAAAATGAAATACGTCCCCTACGAATATACAAAGGGTATCGACGTCCCCAAGCGGAAACATTTGAAAAAGCCGAGCAGGTTGTTTAAATTGCTCGTACGCATTTTATCCATTTTTGAGCTTCGCTCTGCTAAATTTACCTACACCCAAGAGGGTATGGAGAAAATCGGGAAGAAAGAGCCTTGCTTGATTTTGATGAACCATTCGAGCTTCATTGATTTAAAGATAGCGTCTAAATTATTTTTCCACCGTCCCTATCATATCGTGAGTACGATGGACGGTTTTATTGGGAAACATTGGCTGATGCGCCAAATTGGGTGTATTCCTACAAGAAAATTTGTTTCTGACGTTGCTTTGATGCGTGATATGCACCGCGCTTTACACGAAAAGAAAACGAGTGTTCTGCTCTTCCCTGAAGCAGGTTATTCCTTCGATGGTAGAGCGACTACTTTGCCTAAAAACCTCGGCGGTTTCATCAAAAAATTAGGTGTACCCATCGTTTCCGTAATCACGGACGGCGCATTTTTACACCAGCCCTTGTATAACAACCTGCGTATGCGTAAAAACCGTGTAACCGCACACGTTCAATGTCTTTTAACGAAGGAAGAAGCGGCGGAAAAATCGGCGGAAGCCATTGACGAAATGTTGGAAAAACTTTTCTCCTTCGACAATTTCAAAAACCAGTATATGAATTCGGTAAAAATTGACGATCCCCACCGCGCGGAAGGCTTACACCGCGTCCTCTACCGCTGTCCTTCCTGTCAAACGGAAGGGAAGACTTTAGGGGAAGGCATTACCTTAACCTGTAAGCACTGCGGAAAGGTCTATACCATGGATGAATATGGTAGAATGCACGCCGAGAACGGAGAAACGGAATTCTCCCACATCCCCGATTGGACCGATTGGGAAAGAGAATGTGTACGCAAAGAGCTTGAAAGTGGTGAATACCGTTTAAACCTCGACGTGGATATCGGTATTATTGCAGACTACAAAGCCATTTATATGGTCGGGAAAGGCACCCTGATGCACGATGAAAACGGGTTCTCCTTAAAGGGGTGCAATGGGGAGCTGGATTATAAGCAATCTCCCCTTTCTTCGTACAGCCTCAATTCCGACTTCCTTTGGTACGAAATCGGCGACGTAATTGGTATCGGGGATACAAAACGTTTATATTATTGTTTCCCGTCACAAAAAGATATTGTTACCAAAGCACGTTTTGCAGCGGAAGAATTGTACAAAATTGTCAAAGCCCGTTTACCTGCAAAAAAGAGCAACGCATAAAATAATAAGAGGTGTTTCCCTTTGGAAGCACCTCTTTCATTTCACCGTTTAATTATTTTCAAGCATAATGCGTATAATTGCCTTATCCGTTTCACACATACCTTCGTGCGCAAGACGAGAAACACTCTTAATCGTGTTTTCTACCCCTGCCTTGACAATACCTTCGCCCGCGAAGAATTCGTTGCCGTTGTAGTACATATTCAACCCCAACAAACCGCTTTCCACCGCCGTGGCAATTTTTGCCGCACAGCTTGCTTTCGCACCGTCGCAAATGATACCCGAGTCGATAGCAAGCGCATTGACAAGCGCATGGGAAATTTCCTTTCTTCTACCGCCCAAAAGGTATGCAACACCGCACGCTGCGCCTGCACCTGCGGAAACAACGCCGCAGTACGCCGACAACGCGCCGATGCCATCCTTTAAGTGAATGGTAATTAAGTTAGATACGCAAAGCGCACGATATAACTTTTCATCGGATACCTGCATACCACGTGCATAGACAATTACAGGTACAGAAGCCGTTATGCCTTGGTTTCCGCTACCCGAATTGATAACCACAGGCAACTCGCACCCGTTCATACGAGCATCACTCGCCGCAGCGGCATATGCCTTTGCGGTGATTTTTATGTCGGGTTGATAGCTGCGAAGAAGCACCTTCCCAATGTTTGCCCCATAGGAATTTTTCAACCCCTCTTCCGCAATTGCCATATTGTACGAAATTTGCCTATCTAGCGTTGCTTGTACGTCCGCAATTTCTACTTGATCCGCATATGCGATAATTTTCTCCACCGTTAAGCCGCTTCTATCCGCGCGTTCGATGTCCTTAGGGGGATTTTCATACAACGTTTTCCCGTCTTTACATATATACGCAAGATTGGTATGCGCATCGCAAATACGCACGTATGCAGTATGTTTTTCCGAGCGCAACGTTACACCGATATCAAAAATACGCGCATTTTGCGGTGTGGTAATTTCCACGTCAAAGCTATCCAAGGCACGGCGCATTTCCTCGATTTGTTCAGGCGTGACGTGGGAGATTACCTCTAATTTTGCATCGGCGTCCCCTGCCACAAGCCCTGCAATAAACGCAGATTTAATACCGCGCATACCACCCGTGTGGGGTACGGTAACGCTCTTGGCGTTTTTTACAATATTACCGCTGACCTCTACCTTTGCCGAGATGGGCGTATCGTCTAAAACCGCACGAGCCTTCGCCGCCGCATATGCAATAGAAATCGGCTCCGTACACCCCATCGCAGGGATAAGCTCTTCTTTTAATATTTGCGTATAAAGCGCAACTTCTTCTTTCGTAATCATACAATTGTCCAAATTAGCTTGCCGTCGTTTCCGTCACGGCCGCTTCCGCTTGCTTTTCCAAAATTTCCTTTGCGCCGTTGCGCTTATCAATCGTATAAGTAGGCA
>JAFVQP010000172.1 GCA_017504735.1 Clostridia bacterium
AAGCAAAGGTTTGGTCCCAAGTATCCTTGCAATTCTTCATGAAATCCGCAGGCGTTTGTTCGTTGTTTGCAAGCGAGAACGTTTGGTAATAGTTCTCATACAAGAAAGGCTTTAATTCGCCGTATCTTGCAAGGGGGAAATACATAGGAGAAATCAACGTCTTCGTCCCGTTCTTACCTTGCAAATAATCCAGTCTGCTTTGCGCCGTTTTCGAGAAAGAATTATACAGCTCTTGGCTAGTGGTATACTTGAAAGGCAAACGAGAGCCGTCCGTTGTTTCCATATACGTTTTCAACGCTTCATCCGTTGCCATAAATCTTAAAAAGTCAATAGCTACCTCTTTACCATTTGCGTAGCTAGGAATAACGCTATGGCAGTTTGCGCCAACCGAATGAACGATTCCTCTTGCTTCCATTACTGCGGCTACCACTTCTTCTTGCGTATAGCCCGTAGTAGAAGTAAACGTAGGCAACGTAGCCGTTTCGCCAGCGTTCAGTTTATCCACGTATTCAACCAAAGCGGAAAGCTCCGCGTCCGTAATACCCAGCTTGTCACCCAGCTTTGAAATAATAGGCAAAGGCATTGTTTTGATGTTAGGCGCTTTGTCCCCCTTCTTCGCGATGACGTCCTTCATTTCGTTGATAAACCAGTCCCCGTTGACGTGCATCAGCGATTCCCCGTCTAAGAACATGGATTGTGCAATAACGAATTTTTGATTCTTCGATTCAGGGTTTAAGTATCCTTTGTCGTAATCAAGCAGAGCTTCGAATACTTCCAAAGCGTATTCTCTGCCCTTTTGCTCAAAAATACGAATGGAATAGGTATTGTTATGGATACCGTTGAAGAAATTTTCATATCCCTGCACGCCTTCGTACTGCGCCCACCAAATCGGGAACAGGTAATTGAAATAATCCGCGTCGTAGGATTGAATAAACGAGTAATGAGAGTTGCTCGTCCCCTTCGCCTTATAATCTGCACAAAGCTTGATGAGTTCGTCCGTCGTGTTCGGGACTTCCAAATTGTTTGCCTTTAACAAGTCTTCATTGTACAAAATAGCACTCATACCGCTTGCCCACGACGTAGTATAATAAGATTCCGCACCGCCCTTTACGTAGCTATTTGAAATCAGGTAGCTATCCACCATCTTGTCTTTGTATTTAATTTCTTCTCCCGGAACGTTGGTATTATATACCGATTCAGTGAGATCCAGCGCATTACTTCCTGCTCCTGCATAACCCCACATATTCATACCGAACAACAAATCAAACGTGTTGGATTTTGCACCGGCATCCAGTCTTGCGCTAGCAAACGTCTGGTCGTCGTTCGACGTAAACAAAACGTTCAATTCAGGGTATTTCTCTTTTACCCAAGGTTGCGCCTTGAACAATTCGATAGTATCGTACACCCACTCTACGCCGTAACCCGCGTCAGTGCAATAGATTTCCAGCGTTTGTTCGGTATCTTTGGGCTTGCCGCAAGCCGAAAGCCCAACCACCTGTGCGCCGATTGCCGCAAGACTTAATAAGCTAACAATTCTCTTTGCATTCATATCTATAATCTCCTTAATTTTTTCTAATTTTCACGTATGCTTTAACCTTTCAAGCCACCAACTGTAAAGTTTGCCATAATCGTATCCGAGAAGATACTGAAAATGATAATAATTGGAATAACTGAAATCACAAGCCCTGCATAATACGTAGGATAGCCAAGCGGATCACGCGTTAAGGAACGCTCTACAAGGTATAACCCCGACGAGAGCGTCGGATAATCGGGCATATACAGTAGCAACGTTTGATAATCGTTCCACGTCGTAATAAACGACATCAAAAACAGAGTCAACAAACAAGGGAACGCTTGCGGCAGCATAATTTTGAAAAACACCGTCACGTCTCCACCGCCATCTACAAAAACGGATTCGGCATAGCTCCAAGAAAGGTTAGCGAAAAATCCGCGCAAAACCAAGTAGTTGAATCCAAAACCGCCAAACCCGATAAACAACGGCAACAGCGGTGTGTTATACACACCCACAAAATTCAACATTTTCAACATCGCCGCCGTTGTACCGATTACGGGGATCGTCATCGAAAAAATGGCAATTCCGTCAATGACCGCTCTCCCAGCGAATTGATACTTCGCAACAACGTATGCCGTTAAAGAGCTTGCAAAAACGCCAGCCCCCACGAACAAGCACGTGTACCAAATACTGTTAAAGAACATCATTGGAAGGTGGACATATTCTCCGATTGAATTCATTGCCTTCATTGTCGTCAACGCATCCCAATAATTGCTAAATATTGGGGTGTCCGGGGGATAGAAAGACTGCTTTAACTTCGCGTCGTCTATGTATTCCATCCCGTCTTTCAGCGAGTTAAAAATTAGAGATACAAACGGCGCAAGCAAGGAAATTGCATACAGCACAAAGACCGAAAACACAATTCCGAAAACAATTTTTTCCTGCGGACTACGTTTACTTAAAATATTTCCATCATTTTCTTTCATCTTGTACTCGCCCCCTTTTTAATATTCCTCGGTCGGAAGCTTTTCCATCAGACCACGAATCAACATAATCAACGGCGCCCCAACCAAGGTAAAGCAAAGCCCCGTACAAGATACGATGTTATAGTTTGATGCTGCCATACCACCGCTTACCCCGTCGCCATATACTTTGGCAAAGATCCAGTATGCAATGGTCGTAGTGTTGCATGCGCCCTTTGTGAACAGTAAAATAGGGCCGCTCGCCGAAAATACGCTAGTACAAGTGACAGTAACTACTGTACAGATTGTCGGCAATATCAAAGGCAAGATGATGACCGTTAATTCTTTGAAGGCGGAACATCCGTCCAGCTTTGCCGCTTCCAATACTTCCAGCGGAACTCTTGTCATCGCCCCCATAAACAGCAACATATTCACCGAACATCCTGTCCATATCGTATATGCCAAAATCGCATTTGTTGCCGTTTCATTTCTTGCAAATAGCCCTTCGGGGGGAATACTTCCGCCAAAGATATTCAAAATACCGTTAACCAAGCCACCTGGACCTACGAACTGTCTATATGCTTCTACCATCGCCACGCTTGATACAATCGCAGGCAGGTAGAAAATGACTCGAAACATCTTATACCCTGCAATCTGCTTGTATAAGAAATACGCAACGATGCAGGCAATCGGATTGATGATTAGCAAATTCGCCGAAAAATATTTCAACGTATTCGAGAGTGCAATTTTAATCTCTCCATACGGCGACGTTAAATATTCCCAAAACAGTTCGAAGTTCCGAAAGGTTAGTTCGTTCGTTCTCGCGTCAGTAAACG
>JAFVQP010000173.1 GCA_017504735.1 Clostridia bacterium
ACACACAAAGAAAAACATAGGATCATCTGGAATGATATCATAATACCAAAGAACAAAATTTAAAGCAATACAAATTGATGGAACAACCACCCTTGATGAACGTACCGCCAAGGTCGATACCTACGTAATATTTTCTAACTTCCGCCATAATAATGCGCATATCCCCCGTCAATTTTACTTCACCGTAGCCTGCGGGTACAAACAAACTGTCGCCTGCCGAAACCGCTTTGCCTGCCACTTCACCCTTACCTTCCACGCAGGTAAGACACTTAAACGAACCCTTGTCCGCACACACGCTCTTTTCGCCCTTTACAAGCACCGACGTGGTGGTAAAGTAACGGCTCAAGCCGAACAATTCGCCCTGCGCTGTTTGGATATTCAAGGGGCTATATTCGTACTTGTTAAGGTCTGTCACCTTCAAGGCTTTTTCCACGTGCAACTCACGCAAGTTGCCGTTTTTATCCCTTCTTCCATAATCATACACACGATAGGTCAGGTTGCTGTTTTGTTGAATTTCACAAATCAAACAGCCCGTTGCAATTGCGTGAATGGTACCCGAAGGAATGAAATAACAATCCCCTGCCTTTACCTCAAAGAAGTTCAAAAGGTCGGTCAAGGTGTTATTTGCGATCGCCTCTTCATATTGCGCCTGGGTAACCGCTTCCTTAAAACCAAGGTAAATCCCTGCGCCTTCGTCCGCTTCCACGATATACCACATCTCCGTTTTACCAAAGCTATTTTCATGCTTCAACGCATACGAATCGGAAGGATGCACCTGCACCGACAAATCTTGCTTTGCATCAATCAATTTCACGAGCATCGGGAAGAAGGGAAAACCCTTGCAGTTTTCGCCCAAATCCGCTTCCGTTGCCGTTTCTTGTAAAGTTTTACCGTTTTCCAAACGGGTGGGGCCATCCTTATGGAAGGAGAGTTCCCAGCTTTCCGCAACGGGATTTTTGTCCGTTTGTTTGCCGTACTTTTCCTTTAATTTTACGCCGCCCCAAATATTGTCCTTACATTCGGGGATAAGTTTTACAATTTCCATCCTTACACCTCTTTCTGATTAATATGGGCAATTTTGCAATTCAACGCATACCTGCCCCCTACATTTATAAATTTTTACAAATCGAATGCTACCGCCGTCACGTCGTCCGAATAATCGCCGCCGCAATATACACCAAGCGCCGATTTGATTTTTGCAATAAAATCCTCTGCGCTATGGCTTTGCATTAAGACACTTTCCACACGTTCAATGCCAAATTGCTCCCCTGTGGAATTGGTGCATTCGGTCACACCGTCCGTCAGCATTACGAGGATATCCCCGCCCTTAAAGGGGAGTTCGTTTTCCTGATACGCAAAATCGGGCATCCAGTTGGAAATGGGGGGCGCGGGCGATTCAATTTCGTTGATACCATACTCATTTTTTAAGAGTATCGGCACGTTATGCCCTGCCACAGCATATCTCAGCAAGCCTTCTTTTTTATCCATTCGTACCGCCGATATGGTAATGTACGAGCGTTCATCTTGATTTAATTCGTTAAACTTTGCATTCAGTTGCGACAGCGCCACCGCAAGGTTGGGCTGTTTCTTATCAAACGCTGCCTTGATAAACGCCGACAGCATACCTGCGGAAATCCCTTTCCCCGATACGTCGGATAACACACCGTAGGTTTGACCGTCCAACTCGTACACGTCGGGCAAGTCGCCGCCAACGCCGTATTTGGGGATATAAACGTAGGCGTAATTAATACCGCCCATACTCTTTCCTGCAGGCAACAACCGCCGTTGCATTTGTTGCGCGGATAACATTTCACGCTCGATTTCCGATTGATACGTGCTTTCCGTTAAGCCTAAAAACAGCTTTCCTTTTTCATCCGCAGGCAACACGCGGATACGCATCGACAGCTTGTCCGTATGTCCACCGCGATTGACGGTCGTATGTACCATTTCTTCCTTTTCCACCCTTTCCAAAAGAGCGTTTTTCATAACACGTAAAAACGCACATTGCGTGCAATACGCACCCTCGCCGCATTTTCCCTTTTCAGGACAGCCTACCGCTTGCGCCAAAGTCCCCTGCGATTTTACACCCTCTGCAAACGAACGACGAAATGCCGCATTCGTGAATTTCACGCGCAGCTTATCATCAAACACGAACACCCCTTGCGGCATTCGGTCTAATATTTTTTTATACCGTCCGTTCGTTATCATCTAACCTTAATAAAATTTTAATCCTTTACAAATTTTTGCGTGGAAGCCATGGTTGTGATACACTTCGCCGTCCACTTGAATAGGACAATTCTCTTGAGGTAAAAACTCCACCTCTTTACAACGGAAATACGTCGTCAAGGGATATTGGATAATTCTACCGCCCATCAACTCGATAAACGCTTTTATAATTTTAAACACACCCTTAATATGGTCAACGACAATAACGTCCATCAATCCATCGTTTTCCTTGGCAGGTGGACAAATTTTGATACCGCCGCCAAAGACCGAACCGTTGCATGCCGCGCAAATCAATACGTTGCGCACTTCTTCCTTCCCGTCCGTAGTAAACTTTACCTTGCAACCTTGGAAGGAGAACAAACTTTTAATCAAACTCATCAGATATTTTATTTTTCCTTTGATTTTGCCCTTTTTACAACGTTCCAACACGTCCACGTCAATACCAAACCCAGCAACGTTCATACAGCGCGTACCACTTACCTCTAAATAATCGACAGGTGTTGCCTCGCCGTCTAAAATATGCAGCAGTGCCTTTTCGGGGTCAAGAGAAATCCCCCTACGAGCCGCAAAGTCGTTA
>JAFVQP010000021.1 GCA_017504735.1 Clostridia bacterium
AGCTTACCGCATTGAGGGCATCTTACCATCCAAATTTTGTTAGGGTCTAACGGAGGATTTACCTCTACAGGACCTTCACCTACCTCTTCTAAGACGTTCGATTCGGGTTGTTGCGTCATCGGAGCGTAAGGATACGGGTAAGGCATCATATAGCCGTTAGCAGGTTGCATAGGCATACCATAGAACGGGTACGGATATACGGGCATAAACATAGGCATCATGCCGGGCACCATACCAGGCATACCTTGGAATTGAGGAGGCATAGGTTGAGGATTTTCGTCCGTTTCCGCGTCCTCTCTCTTCTTTCTCGATTTCAAAATACAATCGGACAGGAAACCGATAAGACATGCGCCTGCAACAATCAACAAGGAAATATCAAGACCTTTTTTCTCGCCTTCTATCAAACCGATACCAAGGAAGCGAAGTACCAAAAGCGCCGCCGTAAACACAAGAGTAAGCAACGAGAACACTGTAAAGTTTCTCATACCTTTGCCATATTTACCTTCGCGGTTGTATTCGGTGGAACCAACAGCGTGTCTAATCATTACCGCAATGCTAAGCCAAGCAAGGACTTCCAACGCAAAACGCGTTACCAACATAACATTTTCGATAATCCACTTGATATTACCCGTTCTTAAAACGTTACCAAGCTCGAATACCATCCCGCTGAAAATACTACTCGAAAGCAAGAATACTATCGCCACACCGACAACGGCAATTTGGATAAGGTTACGAATAAAATATACAAGTAAGCCTTGCACGCGTTCGATTTCTTCAATTTTATCGCCCATCGTAAACAGCGTTACACGACCTTCCAACAAACCGCAAAGGATATGGAAGATAAAGCCTACGCCAAGTACCACATAACCGAATAACGTAACGGCATGGTTTACTTTACCGTTTTCGTATACCGTCAACAACAAAATCATCGCCAAGTTGGTGAGAATAAGTAAAGCGAACGAACCGGAGAAAATTTTACCCAATTTGTCCATAGCATACATATTACGGTTAAAACCGTACGTATAGCTTGCCTTTCTCTTAAATAACCATTTCAACTTTGCAAGTGCGCGGAAAATATTGATAATCAGCGCAAACATCATGACTATGTACAACAAAACGCCTATAAGCATCATTAGCCAAAGTACGGGATATCCTTTATTAAAATATTGGACCCTGTTAGCAAACAACTCGCTGATTGCCTTATAGGCATTGATGATGGGTAATTCGGTAATGCTTGCCCCCGAAACAAGGGTGTTGGTTACAAGCGTTAAGCACGCACCCGCTGCCGCCATTAAGATGATACCGAGGAGGTACAACATACCGGCAGTTTTTGCTCTGTCATGTATCGTTCCGACGCGTTTTTTCAGCAACAACGCTTTGGATTGCATACGTTTCATAACTCTTATTACTCCTTTTTCTTGATATTAACTATAACTTTTTATTTTTTCGTTTTAGTATTGCCCGTGTTATACGGATTGTACGGATACATCATATACGGATACGGGAAATACGGCATTGCACCGGATACGTTTCCATAAGTGGCCTGGTCTTCCATAATATAGGTAATTGCGTCCACTTCGTCTTTGTCTACGTAAGGATGCTTGGGATACTTTCTCAACAGAATCTCCACAATAAACGCTGCAAACGCCACCAACACGATAAACATAATATCTCTACTGATTTGGTGTTTCGCAAACAAAATTCCGCCCGCATACATCAACACGCTAATAATAAACACGCTAAGCGATGCCCAAAGGAATTTTCTTCTGCCACGAACTTTCGTACCCTCGCTGTCGAATTCTCTTATGCTGAGCGCGTGTTTTACCATACCGAAAATTGCACCGATTAACAACACGTTAAGGATAGGTACGATAACCAAAGTGACATCCCCAACCAATGCTTTTTCTTCTATGCATTCCAGTATGTACGCAAGCAATTCGTGGAACAACACCTTTTCCGTCAAGTGCTTTACCGCCCAGAACACGATAAGCCCCGTTGCACACAATTGAATTACGTTACGGAGAATTGGAGCGAATACACCGACTTGGCGTTTTTCCTCAATGATACCGTCTTCCGTCGTATACAAGCTTACGCAACCCATAAACGGCGTAAGCAGGAGATGCCAAGCCAAGCCAAAGCCCAGTACGACGTACACAAGCCAACCGTATTGAAATGCACCGCCAAATAATATCATCAGCATGTACATGCAAATCATACCGCTGAACGCGCCAGAGAAAATTTTTGCCAACTTCTCCATCGCAAACATATTACGGTTGAAGCCATAGAGCTTGCTTGCTTTGGTTTTGAACAACCAAGGCAATTGCCACAGCGAGCGAATTACCCGAATCAACAAGCCGAGGAGCATACACATATAAAGGAACGCTACCACGACGTCGATGCAGTTTGTCAATAAAGCAGACAAGGGATTCCCCGCCTTTAATACCGTGTCAAACGGTTCCCAAAACGACATAACGCCAAGCAAAACGCCGTTTATTTTTACAATGGGGAAACACGCCAGCACGATAAGCGCCAAAGTACCGAGGAGATATAAGAAACCCAATATCTTTGCTTGCAGATGCGAGCATCTAATACGGTCTCTTATTTCCGCATACC
>JAFVQP010000022.1 GCA_017504735.1 Clostridia bacterium
CAACCCCATGTTCGCAAATCAACAAATGGCAATCGGTGTTATTATGATGATCCCTGGTGTATTGTTCTTTGCGTTCTTCCAAAAAGAACTTATGGAAGGGGTTACAATGACAGGCTTGAAAGGATAAAAAGGAGACGATAGAAATGAAAAAGATGAAAAAAACTTTTTTAGGCGTCATATTGAGCTGTTTGATGGCGGTATGTCTGTGCGTGGGTGTAACGTTTATCAAAGAGAAAACCACCATAGCGTCCGCAAATGCTACGTTTACGGAAACGAGTATTTCTGTAAGACGTTATGCGGATAAGCGTTTGATGTTAAACGTTGAAGGAAGTGATTTGCTTGGTGCTGCAGCAAATACGTATTATGGTGCAGATGCAGTGAGTGAATTGAATACCTTTGATTACGTATTGGTTAACGGGAAGAGCATGCGTGAATTAGGGGTTACAGGCTTTTTTGTAAACTTATACACGGAAGCGGCGATTGCGTTTGATGGTGTTACCCTTTCTACGTATGATACGGTTACGGTAAAAGAAGGGGCACAAGTGCCTTCGGCGGCGTATTTGCAAGGAACCTCCAACGCTTGCTACATAGCAACGAGTGATGTTTCATGGACGCATGACGGTTCGTCGTGGGGCGTACAACACCTTGTCTTTACGGAAACGAATACCACGATTGTTTCACTTACGGGGCATACCAACAACCATATTGGTTTCGAACTTGCAACGTCCGATTATGAAACGAATAATCAAATTGTGACGAGAGACGCTCTAGCGAAAATGAACACGCTTTCAAGCATTACTTATAATGGGAAAACATTGGGTAGTTCGTTAATTACAAGCGGTGATACAAACGTATATTTGCGTTTGTGGACAAATGCAAACAAAATTTATTTCCCTATGGCGGCACCTGTGGCAGGGGACGTGGTGAAAATTGCGGCGGGAACGCAGTTCCCTACAAATGCATATGCGTCAAACGCTACGCAAACCGCATACGTGATTCCTTATGAAATCGCTTATAAGTACAATGGTTCGGCTTGGGTTGTGGATTATTCTAACGTGACGTTTGCACAAACAGAGACGGATGCAAACGTGGAAAATTATGCGAATAACAGATTAAAAATTGCGTTGTCGGTAAGCGATTATGCAAACGCGACAAATAACGAGGCTGTATATACGAATACGGATAAATTTGCGGCGTTAAACACGCTTACCAAAATTACGGTAAACGGTACGCCTTTGAAAGATGTGACCGCATCCAGTGAATCTGCGTTTTTACAGATGTGGGGACAGCCTGCGTTGTGGGTGAATATACCTGAACCTGTTGCGGGAACAAAGGTGGCAATTCCGAAAGGGACACAATTCCCGTCGGCAGAGTTTATATTTAACGGGGTAACAACTTGCTATGTGACGACGGAAGATTGCGGGTGGACATATAATGGTTCTATATGGGTGAAAGACATTGTATTTGAGAGTACGAATACGACGGCATCCGTTGGTAGATATGCGAATAGCAGATTAAAAATTGCGTTGTCGGTAAGCGATTATGCAAACGCCCCCAATAATACGTTTACATTGAGCGAAGAACAATTCAAAGAAGTTAATACGCTGACGAATATTACAGTAAATGGGACTTCGCTGGCGGATATGTGGAATGGTGACGTAGCGTTTATGCAAATGTGGGGAGAACCTGCTTTGTGGGTGCCTATGCC
>JAFVQP010000174.1 GCA_017504735.1 Clostridia bacterium
GTAAGAGAACGGCTACGGCTGCAATCAAAATTGCTTGCGACTTAATCGACGAAGGTATGATTACCGAACAAGAAGCCGTTATGCAAATCGACGCAAAGAGCCTCGATATGCTTCTCCACCCTCAATTCGACGCAAAGGCATTGAAGAACGCTGACAAGAACAACGTGGTAGGTAAAGGGCTTGCTGCATCTCCCGGTGCTGCCGCTGGTAAAATCGTATTCACCGCAGAAGACGCGGTTATCGAAGGTAAGAAGGGCGAAAACGTAATTCTCGTTCGTTTGGAAACCTCTCCCGAAGATATCGAAGGTATGAAATATGCTAAGGGTATTCTTACCGTACGTGGCGGTATGACCTCTCACGCGGCCGTTGTTGCTCGTGGTATGGGTACGTGCTGTGTATCCGGTTGCGGTGAAATCAAAATGCACGAAGAAGAAAAATACTTCGAACTTGCAGGTCAAACCTTCCGCGAAGGCGACGAATTGTCTCTTGACGGTTCGACGGGTAACATTTATAATACCCTTATCAAAACTGTTCCCGCAGACCCCAACTCCGGTTACTTCGGACGCATTATGGAACTTGCGGACAAGTATAAAGCACTTGGCGTAAGAACCAACGCAGATACCCCCGACGACGCTAAACAAGCAGTTGCTTTCGGTGCACAAGGTATCGGCCTTTGCCGTACGGAACACATGTTCTTCGACCCTGCAAGAATCGGCGCTTTCCGCGAAATGATTTGCTCGGATACGGTAGAAGAAAGAGAAGCTGCACTTGCTAAAATCGAACCCATGCAACAAGAAGACTTCGAAGGATTGTTTGAAGCACTTGGCGGATATCCCGTAACCATCCGTTTCCTTGACCCCCCTCTTCACGAATTCGTTCCCACGACGGAAGAAGATATCAAGGCTTTGGCTGATACGCAAGGCAAAACGGTTGCTCAAATTAAGGAAATCATCTCCAGCTTGCATGAATTCAACCCCATGATGGGTCACCGTGGTTGCCGTTTGTCCGTAACCTATCCCGAAATTGCAGTTATGCAAACGAAGGCGGTTATTAAGGCTGCAATCAACGTAGTGAAGAAGCACCCCGATTGGAAGCTTGTTCCGGAAATCATGATTCCTTTGACGGGCGAAACGAAAGAATTGAAATTCGTAAAAGACATCGTTGTTAAGACGGCAGAAGAAATTATCAAGGCTTCGGGCGTTGCGCTTAACTATGAAGTAGGTACGATGATTGAAATTCCCCGTGCATGCTTGACGGCGGAAGAAATTGCAAAAGAAGCGGAATTCTTCTGCTTCGGTACCAACGACTTGACGCAAATGACGTTTGGTTTCTCGCGTGACGACGCTGGTAAGTTCTTGCCTGCATACTATGCAAACAAGATTTACGAATCCGACCCGTTTGCAAGATTGGACACGACGGGTGTTGGTCAACTTATGGAAATGGCTGTTACCAACGGTAAGAAAGTTCGCCCCGAAATGCACTGCGGTATTTGCGGTGAACACGGCGGTGACCCTTCCTCTATCGAATTCTGCCATAAGATTGGTTTAACGTATGTTTCCTGCTCGCCTTACCGTGTGCCCATCGCACGTTTGTCCGCAGCACAAGCAAACATTAAAAACCCTAGATAAGTTTTAACCTAATCGAACAAAGCCCCCTTGCCAAACGTTTGACAAGGGGGCTACTATTTTCAATTTTGTATTGACAAACCGTTCAAAAATAGATACAATATATATAGTAATATTTACCTTTGAGGATAATTATGTATAAACAATTAGGGAAATTTTTGAAAATTATAGGGTTCGGCTTCATTACGTTGTATTATTTGGTATATATGGTCATGTATATTTTTAGGACGTCTTTACCTGCGGACTGGATGTACCACGCGTTAGACTTTATCCAGCTTATGGGCTGGATTGCCGTTACGGGCGGTTTTTCGTCTATGTTCTTTGAGGAGCGTAACCTTCTGGATATCATTTGCTCCGTACTCTTTGCGGTGCTGTCGCTGATATATGCAATGACGATGGTGCAATCCCTGTGGGGCTCGTGTGTGTCTGTTCTGGGGATAGACGTATACCGTTTTATAGTAGATGATTTATTTGATATCCTAATTGCCGTTGCGCTTGTTTTGTGGGCGGTAAAACTTTTTAGGACAAACCTTTTGGCAAGCGTGCTGATTGTGGTATCTATCATTGCGTTGCCCATTGCGATAAGAATAATTGATAATTTTCATAGAGGATTTGTTGAGTATTATATATGGATAAATTTTTCTTATGTTGCCGTAATGGCGGTACGCACGTTTGTGGCGTATTTGGAAAACTAATAACGTCAACCATGCAAGACAAAAAACTAAAATTATAATATTGTGCGTGCGCGGGTTGTACCCGCGCACGCACACGCGACAACTACGATAACGATTAAGGAAAGAAAAGATTATGATAAACGAAAAAATGTATGGGCTGGGCAGTAAGCGTTCCAGTATCCGTGAAATTTTTGAATATGCAAAGGCAAGGGCGGAGATAATCGGCAAAGAGAACGTGCACGATTTCTCTATCGGCAATCCTTCCGTGCCTGCCCCCGACGCGGTGCATAAGCAAATCCAAGCGTTGATGTCGGATATGCCCTCCGTTGCCTTGCACGGCTACACGTCCGCACAGGGTGATAAACAGGCACGCGATGCAATCGCTGAAAACTACACCAAACGCTTTGGCGTTGCGCTTTCGGGTGATAATTTGTATATGACTTGCGGTGCGGCGGCGTCTTTAACGATTACGTTAAACGCTTTGTATGAAAGCGGGGACGAATTTATCGTGATTGCCCCGTATTTTGCGGAATACAAAGAATTTATCGAGGGAGCGGGCGCAAAAGCAGTGGTGGTGCGTTCGGATGAGAAAACATTGTTGCCCGATTTTGAGGCTCTGAAAAAAGCCATTACGCCCAACACCAAAGGCGTGATTATCAATTCGCCCAATAACCCGTCGGGCGTAGTTTACGACGAGGCGACGTTGAAAACGTTGGGGGAAACGTTGCGCGAAAAATCCGCGGAATACGGTGGCACGATTTTCTTGATTTCGGACGAGCCGTATAGAGAACTTGTCTACGATGCCAAGACGGTGGTGGCAAGTCCTATGCGTTTTTACGACAACGTCATCGTTTGCTATTCGTATTCGAAATCGTTATCGCTCCCTGGTGAGCGTATAGGCTATATAGCAGTGTCCCCCAAAGCCACCGAGTCGAAAACGGTATATCTTGCCGTGTGCGGGGCTGGACGTTCGTTAGGCTTTGTTTGCGCGCCTGCCATGATGCAACGCGTAGTGGCAAAATGCGACGGTATGACGGCGGATTTGAGCATTTACAAGCGCAATAGGGATTTGCTGTATAACAGTTTAACGGAATACGGTTTTACCTGCGTATATCCCGACGGTGCGTTTTACCTGTTTATGAAAGCGCCTGAAACGGATGCAAAAATCTTTTGTGAAAAGGCAAAAAAATACGAGCTATTGTTTGTTGCAGGCGACGATTTCGGTTGCCCCGGTTGGGTGCGCATAGCGTACTGTGTACAAACGGAACAAATTGAGCGCGCCTTGCCTGCGTTCAAAAAACTTGCCGTAGAATACGGTTTAATTTAATAAAATTAACCGCCCCGCGACAATCGGTCGCGGGGCGGTTTTTATAATAAATTTTCTTAAAAATCACTTCTACCTAAAATAAAATCTACCGAGCAGTTGAAAGTTTCGGATATGCGTATCAGGCTTTCTACTGAGGGCACACCTGTTCCGTTTTGCCATTTATAAATGGCGGACTGCGTAATGTTTGCTTTATGTTCAATTTGGTATTTGGTTATTTTTAAGACATTGCAAAATTCGGGTAAGCGTTTTTGAAACGGGGGACAAGGCTTAAAAGTGCGCGTATACAATTCCGTTTCTAAGCCCAATAAATAATCGGTAGAACATTGAAAATAATCCGCCATGCGTACAAGAAGCATTAAAGACGGCGCTTTTCGTCCGCTTTGATAACGGCTAATTGTTCCTTTTCCGCACCCTATGTTTTTTGCAAGAGCAGAAGGTGTGATATTATTCAGCAATAACAGTTCCGAGATACTTTCGGCAAAATTCGACAAATTCATATAAACAAAGACAATCTCCTACAAAATATTATCCCCTAAAAATGAAACTTTTGCTTGCAAGTTTCCTTTATAGGTGATATACTATTAGTATCGACGCGCGAAGAGGAAAAAATACAAGGAGAAAAACAATGAAACAAGAACAAATGCAAAACTTAGAAGAGAGGGTAAGAGAAGAAATTCGTTTGGCGATACAAGATTATTTTGTAGGAACTACGAGAAA
>JAFVQP010000175.1 GCA_017504735.1 Clostridia bacterium
GGCCTTGGCAGCTTCCGCAGCAGTTTCATTGGAAGAAATTGCCCACTTTTCAAACTCGATGCGAACCTGGTCAGCACCGGTTTCAACAACGATCTTGTTCTCCTTAACATTAACAACAGTGCCGCAGATACCACCGATGGTCTTTACCTTATTGCCGGGGCCGATTGCATTGAGCTGATCGAGCTGTTCTTGTTGCTTTTTCTTCTGGGAACGTCTGCTGAGAATCATAAACACGATAATAACAACGAGCAATACACCCATGATTACCCAAGACAACCAGGGATTATTCGATTGCGTAGCTTCCAATAAATTCAATAACATTTGATTTACTCCTTATTTATGCAAAATTTATACAAAACCAAACGGCAAAGCGTTCGTTTTGCTCCAATCTTATTATTATGATAGCCTTTTTTTTCGCTTTTTGCAAGCGTTTTTTTGTAGGATTTTACAGTTTTTTGAATTTTTCCGATTTTTCATTCCGTTTTCACGAAAGAAATACGAAAGAATTCCATATCCCTACTTGACCTTGGAACGGTAGTGGCGCAGACCATAGACACCAACTGCGTCAAGGCTCAGCTTGGTTAAGACCTCCGCCTTGGAACGGTAGTGGCGCAAACCATAGCCACCAACTGTCTCCAAGCTCAGCCTTGGCTAAGACCTCGCCTTGGAACGGTAGTGACGCAGGCCATAGACACCCACTGCCTCCAAGCTCAGCCTTGGTTAAGACCTCGCCTTGGAACGGTAGTGGCGCAGACCATAGACACCAACTGCCTCCAAGCTCAGCTTGGTTACCATTTGCCCTCGCCGCCGTACTTGCGATAAAACTCCTGCGTGTACTCTTTTACGTATCCGCCGAGAATCGCCTCGCGCAAGCCCTTCATCAGCTTATGCAAGAAGGTAATATTATGCAAGCTCAATAGCATTGCCCCGTACATCTCGTTGACGTTGATCAGGTGGCGCAAATACGCTTTCGTATAATTCCGACAGCAATAGCAATCACACTCGTCGTCGAGCGGCGTGAAATCCTCTTTGAATTTCCCGTTGCGAACGACCACTCTGCCGTGCGAAGTCATTGCCGTGCCGTTTCTTGCAATTCTCGTTGCCAACACGCAGTCGAACATATCCACGCCGCGCAAAGTCCCCTCAATCAAACAATCGGGTGAGCCAACCCCCATCAAATACCTGGGTACGTCCGTTGGCAACAACGGCTGTAAATAGTCGAGCAATTCATACATGATCGGTTTCGGTTCCCCGACCGACAAACCGCCGATTGCAATCCCGTGTTTTACAAAAGGCAGGGTGCGGCGCAAGCTTTCCCCACGCAAATCCTTGTACATATTCCCTTGCACGATTGGGAACAACGCCTGCTCGGGCTTGTCGTGGAATTTATAACATCTTTCCAGCCAAGCGGCGGTACGTTTCATCGCCGCTTCCGCTTGCGCGTGGTTGTAGCCGTATTCACTGCATTCGTCGAACGCCATAATGATATCCGCGCCGAGGTTTTGCTCCACCTGCATCGCCTTTTCAGGGGTGAAGAAATGCTTGCTCCCGTCAATGTTGGAAGAAAATTCTACGCCCTCGTCCGTAATTTTGTTCAATTTTCCCAAAGAGAATACCTGAAAGCCACCGCTATCCGTCAAAATGGGCTTGTCCCAATGCATAAACTTATGCAAGCCGCCCGCCTTTTTTACGATTTCATCCCCTGGACGCATATAGAGGTGGTAAGTATTCGACAAAATAATCTGCGAACCTGCCTATTTCAAATCACGGGGAAATACCCCCTTCACCGTCGCTTGAGTGCCGACGGGCATATATACGGGCGTTTCAATATCCCCATGGGGAGTATGCAATATCCCCGCTCTCGCCCCCGTTTCGGGGTCGGTTTTAATCACTTCAAATGAAAAAAATTCGTTATTCACTACGTTTTCCTGCTCTCGTTTCGTTTTATCGGGTACATTATAACATCTCTTTCGAAAAAATGCAAGCGTTCCCGCAATTTTCCTCTCGACTTCCTACAAAATACTTTTATTCGGTATATGCACAAATTTTATGCATTTATGCATACGGGAACGTAAAAAAGAGAAAAAAAAGGTGTTTTTGCGAGCAAAAACGATTGACTTATACGGGAAATAGGTTTACAATGAAACAGCATAAAGATCTATTACACTATTTATAAAGGAGAACAAATCTTATGAAACTCAAAAAAGTAATTGCAAGCACATTAGCAACGGTTGCTGCGGTAGCTACCCTCGGCTTCACGGGTTGCAGCGACAACACACTCGTTGTGTACACGGAAGCAGGCTTTGCCCCTTTTGAATACATCAAAGACGGTGAAATCGTAGGTGTTGACGTAGACATTATGAATCTTGTCGGTGAAAAACTTGGCAAAAAGGTAAAATTCGAAAACGTTGGTTTCGACACCATCGTAGACACTGTATCCGCAGGCAAGCTCTGCAAGGTCGGCGCGGCAGGTATTTCCGTAACTGACGAACGTAAACAGAAAGTAGACTTCTCTACCGAATACTACACGGCAAACCTTTACGTTATCTACAAATCGGATGCAGCGGAAATCTATGAATCCACCACCACTGACAAAGTAACGGGCGTATATTGGGATTCCCTTGCAGGAAAGAAAATCGCTGTACAAAACGGCACAACGGCTGATCTCTTCCTCGGCGACGAGTTAGCGGAAGGCGGCACGATTGCAGGTACGGACGCAAAAAAGGTAGGTTTTGACGCATTGGCTACCGCGGTTGCAGACGTTGGCTTAGGCAACTCCGACGTGTTGATCATCGACGAGCTTCCCGCTCAAAAACTTATTGAAGGCAAATCCGAATACGACTGTGCCCCCCTCTACTACAAGGGAGACGGTGAAGACGCAGACGAAGCAGCAGTCGATACCTATGCAATCTGCGTAACGAAGGGAGAAACGAAACTTTTGAATGCAATTAACGAAGTTCTTGCGGACCTCGGTGAAAAAGGTATTGAGGAGCTTGTAAACAAGCATCTCGGTCTTTGATCCCCAATATAAACACATACGAGGGAAGGGCGATTTCGTCTTTCCCTCTATTAACGAGGAACTTAAATTATGTTTAACGATATTATCAGAATGCTGTCTAACGCTGAATTGGTGGGATATATTTTAGAAGGATTCTTTCACTCTATCCTGATCACTTTGGTTGCGGCAGTCATCGGCTTGTTGCTTGGCTTTATCGTGGCTGTTGTCAAGATTATGCCCAACAACAAATGGACAAAAATACCCAAATTTATCTGCGGCATCTACACTACCGTTTTTCGCGGGACACCCGTTGCCTTGCAACTCTTTATCATGGTATACGCAATTTTTGCTATCCCTGGTTTCAAACCGTATGCAGCAATCCTTACCTTTGGTATTAACTCGGGAGCGTACGTATCAGAAAGCATCCGTGCGGGTATTATGTCCGTTGACAAGGGACAAATGGAAGGAGGTAGAGCGTTAGGCTTGAACTGGTTGCAAACCATGATTCGCATCATTCTACCCCAAGCCGTAAAAAATATCATTCCCGCAATCGGCAACGAAATGATCGCCCTGCTCAAAGAAACCTCCATCATCGGGTGGATCGGATCTACCC
>JAFVQP010000176.1 GCA_017504735.1 Clostridia bacterium
AGAATGATGCCGCGGATGATTTAGGCGGTTGGAATAGTGATTGGTTTACACAAAACAACGGTTAATAAAGGAGCAACTATGAAAAAGAAAATTATTGGTATGTTATCGGTATGCGCAATGGCGTTAACTTTGTTTGCTGTTAATAAAATGACTATGATTGTTAATGCGGAAGAAAATGGGCAAGTTGTTTACGTTTCTACTAACGGCGTTGATTCGAATATCGGCACGGTCGACGCTCCCTTCCAAACACTCGAAAAGGCTTTGAAGGAAGTCGTCGACGGGGGCATAATAGTTCTTCAAGATACGGTGACGATAGATACTTGGGGAAAACATAATAAAGAGGTATCTATTACGGGCGGCACTTTACAAATGACTTGGTCAAACGATATCGTTATTAATGATAGTGTAAACTTTTACAATATCAATTTGCTTGTAAATAGTGCAACAAACGTATTTGCAAACGGGAATAGCGTAACCATTGGCGAAAACGTTGTATGGACGGATTCTCCTACGATAGAATTACACGGCGGCGGTATGGCTGGGACGACGGTTGCCTCGACGGATTTGACCGTGCTTTCTGGTACGTACAAGAGTATTTTTGGCGGGAGTAAGAGTGGTACGGTATTAGGCGATACAAATCTTTGCGTAGGCGGAACGGTGAATTCTGACGTGGATGAAACTGACCACGCAATCGACTGTTTCGTGTTTGGCGGCGGCAACGGAGATACCATTAAGGGAAGCACAAACGTAACGTTTGGCGGCAACGCAAAAGTTGTTTATTTGTTTGGCGGCTCTAATAATGCGGGTGCGAAAATCACGGGAAGTTCAAATCTTACCATAGTTGGCGGAAAAGGAATGAGCGCATATGGTGGTAATCGTAACGTTGATAGTGGCGTAGACGCAAACTTTACGATGACGGGCGGTACGTTTGAACAGGTTTTCGGTGGGAATGAAAGAGCGTCTATGACGGGCGACGTGGATATGCGTGTTATGGGCGGTACAATCACTCGTCGTGTGTATGGCGGCTGCTATAACGATACTAGCGGGCTTTCTTTCTCGACAAGCTACTATGTTAATGGGGAAATTTGCTTAACGATTGGAAACGCAACCATTGATTTTAGTTCCAGTGAAGCAGATAGAAGCATTTATGCGCGGTCGAGATATTCCAGCGACGTGGAAAATACACAACTTGTATTTGCGAACGAAACAGCTTATAATACCTATAAAAATAAACTTGCAGCCCAAGACTCAATGATGAAATTGTTTATGGGTAGTTTGTCTGCCGCGGACGAGTTGCATTGTTATATGTATACGCTCAATAATAACGTTATCACGCAAACTTGTAAATATCACGATACACATTCGGCGACGGCGTCCTTATCTCTTGAAGAGAATTTGGTGGAAGTATATAACGGCGTAGCGTTAGAACCTGCCTCTTTGGAGTATAGCGGAAACTGGGAATACGATCAACCTGAAATTGTATATCAAAATAATGAGAAAGGCGGCGTGGCGATGTGTTCTGTATCTATTGGCGATCAAACGATAGAGGATACTTTCACTATCATAGAAGCGCCTACCATTTTAGGCGGGAGCGTAAGACTTTCTACGCCAGCAGGACTTCGTTTTCAATCGAAGGTGTCGGACGGAATGGTGGAAATGGGCGCAACATTTGGTACGTTGATTATTCCGCGTGCCGTTTTAGGCGAAGAAGAATTGACGGTGGAAACAGCAATGGTTGAGAATATTGAACAAACACAGTGGGCAACGGATATCGTAAAAGAAAATAATCCTGCTGCTTACGAAGAAGGTTATGAATATTTCAACGCTGTTTTGACGGATATTCCTGCCGAACATTACGGCACGGAAATCGTTGCTCGCAGTTATGTATGTTTGAACGGCGTGTACTATTATTCGGACGAAGTAGAACGCTCCATAGCGCAGGTCGCAGCGTTTGCAATTCAGGATGGCTACACAAATGAAGTATTATATACTTATGTCGATACAGCTCTTGTAGATGAAGTAAAAACTTTGGAACGACAGGTTATTCTTGGGGAAAACAGTGTTTACCAGCTTACGTTGTCGGGTGTAAAAAACTATGTTGCTGTTTGGAGCGTGAATGACGATAGCGTATTAACGATTGATAAAAATGGTAAAATCACCGCAAGACAACCAGGAGTTGCGTGCGTAACGGCGCAAATAGGGACAACCGTTTTATATTGCGAAGTCATTATTCGAGAGGATATTGAAGATAATACCAATGAGCTTCCATTAATTCCTTACGATTAAGGAGAGGAGAAAAATATGCAAATGACGTTTAGATGGTACGGTGAGGGAAATGACCGTATCAAATTATCGGATATCAAGCAAATCCCGGGTGTAAAGGGTATCGTGTGGGCATTGCACGATAAAATGCCCGGTGAAGTTTGGGAAGAAGCGGAAATCGCAGAAATTAAAAGGCAATGCAACGAATACGGCTTCAATATCGACGTTGTAGAATCGGTAAACGTCCACGACGATATCAAAATCGGCTTGCCTACGAGAGATAAGTACATAGAAAACTATAAACAGACAATTCGTAACCTTTCCAAGTACGGCGTAAAGGTGATTTGCTATAACTTTATGCCCATTTTCGACTGGACGAGAAGTAATTTGTTCCATGAAGTAGGGGACGGCTCAACGGCGCTTTTCTATGAAAAGAATATGATTCAAGACGATTACAACGCGATGGCGAAGTATATTCTTGATTTCACGGAAAAGTATAATATGACTTTCCCTGGTTGGGAACCTGAACGCATGGCAAAGCTAGATGAATTGTTCAAAGCGTATGCGCCCGTGACGAAAGAAAAACTTTGGGAAAATCTCAAATATTTCTTGGAAGCGATTATGCCTACTTGTCGTGAATGCGATATCAAAATGGCAATCCACATGGACGATCCGCCTTGGGATATTTTTGGCTTACCCAGACTTTTGGTGGACGAGCCGAGTATTGACCGTTTCTTGAAAATGGTGGACGATGAATACAACTGTCTTACTCTTTGTTCGGGTTCGCTGAATGCCAATCCCGATAATAACGTAGCGGAAATCGTAAGAAAGCATTGTGATCGTATTGCATTTGCGCATATTCGCAACGTAAAGCATTTTGAAAACGGTGATTTCAGCGAAACGAGTCATAGGGATTGCGACGGGGATACGGGTATCCTTGAAATCTTGAAAGCATACCACGATTGTGGGTTCAAAGGTTACGTTCGTCCCGACCATGGTAGGCACCTTTGGGATGAAGGTCCCGGAAAAGTGCGCCCTGGTTATGGGCTTTATGA
>JAFVQP010000023.1 GCA_017504735.1 Clostridia bacterium
AGTGGGTGAGCATAATATACCCATTCGAATTCCTGAACTTACACCGCCGACGCCTCAAATTGATGCGTTTGCGGAAAATAAGAGATTCTTGGAAGAATTGGAAAGAAAAAGCAAACAAAACCGCATTGACGTATCATCTTGTGTGTATGTTGGCAAGCTCTTTAATACCTATTTAATGTACGAGTGTAAGGATGATATTTACATTATTGACCAACACGCCGCACACGAGCGTTTGATTTTTAACCGCTTAAAGGAACAAATGCAAAATCGCTCGGTTGTACAGCAACCAATGCTGATGCCGTATGAGTTATCGTTGAATGTCTTTGAGCGAGATTTTATCAATGAACATTTATCTGAAATTTGTGAAATGGGCTTTGATGCTCGATTAGAGAATGGGAATTTGGAGATTTATGCCATTCCGTTGGATTTACAAAATATTGACTTGGGCGCATTTTTCCACGAAATTCTCGGCGATATCAGTGGTTATCGTGCCATTCGCTTAACGGATATTTTAAAGGATAAACTTGCTTCGGCGGCTTGTAAGGCAGCTGTAAAAGGCGGGATGGATTTGACTAGAGAGGAAATTGACGCCTTGTTTGCATTGATGGACGGCGATATGGGGTTGAAATGTCCTCATGGTAGGCCTGTTGTTGTCAAAATGAGCCGTACGGAAATAGAAAAAATGTTTAAGAGGATTGTTTAATGGCGAAGGTTTTGGTGATATGCGGCGCAACGGCGTCGGGAAAAACTTCGCTGTCGGTGGCTTGCGCAAAGGCGTTTAACGGCGAAATTATTTCCGCGGATTCACTTTTGGTATATAAAGGGTTGAATATCGGTACGGCAAAGCCGAATTTGGACGAGCGTGAGGGTATTCCGCATTATATGATTGACGTGGTAGAGCCCACGCAAAGCTTTTCTGTAAGCGATTATGAAGAAATGGCGTTGCCAATCGTAGAAAAGTTGCTTTTAGAAGGTAAAACGCCTATTATTTGTGGCGGTACGGGATTTTATATCAATTCATTGTTGTATAAAAGCCAGTTTGGTAACGTAGGGGCGAATGAGGCATTGCGTGCGGAATACGAAAAGCTAGCGGATGAAAAGGGTAAGGAATACGTATATTCGATTTTGTGTGAAAAGGATGCGGAGAGCGCAAAAAAGTTGCATTATAACGATTTAAAGCGTGTTATTCGCGCGCTTGAAATCTACGACGTGACGGGTAAAGCCAAATCCTTGCAACAAGATGCGCCGATTCCACGCTTTGATTTTGAGGCAGTTTCTATTGATTATCCAAGAGATAAGTTGTATAATCGCATCAATCTTCGCGTTGAAGAAATGTTTAAGCAAGGCCTAATCGATGAGGTGCAAGGTTTGCTAAGGGAGGGTGTAACGGAAGAAATGCAATGTATGCAAGGCATAGGTTACAAGGAAATTGCTGAGGGTTTGCGTATAGGTGCAACCGAAGCTGAAATGATGGAAATTGTGAAAAATAATACAAGAAAGTACGCAAAACGCCAGCAAACCTTCTTTAAACGGATGCAAAATCACACATATCTTGCCCCTGAAGAGGCAACGGTGGAGAAAGTTTACGAGATATTACACGATAGGTAGTATGCGTGACGTAATACCTATGTCTGACATAATACGATGGAGAATGAAACATGACAGTAGAAGAACTTATTAAAAAGAGTGAAGAACAATTAACGGCGCAATTCGCTTTGGCGGATGAAATTAGCGAATATAATCAAGAGAAGGTATTGAAGGCATTTAACAAGCATTCAATTGCGCTTCGTCATTTTAACCCTACAACGGGTTATGGTTATGGTGACGAAGGTCGTTTTGTGCTTGGTGACGTATTTGCGGCATCCATGGGCGCGGAGAGCGGTATCGTTTCGCCTGCGCTTTTGAGTGGTACGCACGCCTTGACGGTTGGGTTGTTTGGTGTGTTGCGTACCGGGGACGCTGTTTTGTCCGTATCGGGTATGCCTTACGATACCATTCGTGGGGTAATTTACGGCGACGGCAATGGCTCATTGAAGGATTTTGGCATTTCCTTTGACTGTACCGAATTGACTGCGGATGGAAAATTCGACAAAACTGCAATTTTGGCGGATATACAACGCATCGGCGATAAATTGAAGATGATTTATATTCAGCGTTCGCGCGGTTATGAACTTCGTGATGCGTTTACAGTTGCGGAAATCGGCAAAATTTGTGCATTTGTCCGTGAAAATGGCTTTAATGGTTGTATTTTCGTAGATAATTGCTACGGTGAATTCGTAGAAAAGCAAGAGCCTTGCGACGTTGGTGCGGACGTTGCTGTGGGCTCGCTCATTAAAAACCCTGGCGGTGGACTTGCGCCTACGGGTGGATATATCGTAGGTAGTGAAAAATACATCGACTTGATAGGCAGACGTTTGACTGCGCCTTCTATCGGTAATGAAGTTGGTTCATACGCCTATGGTTGGAGATTGTTCTATCAAGGTTTGTTTATGGCTCCCCATACGGTAAACCAAGCGATAAAAGGCAGCCTTGTTATTGGTAAATGTATGGAAAATTTGGGGTACGAAAACTTCCCTAAAATTGAAAAAACGCCCGCAGATATTACGCGTGCGATTCGTTTTGACACTGCAGAGCAGCTTTGCGCATTTATTCAATCGGTGCAAGAGGCTTCTCCTGTGGATAGTTTTGTTACCTTGGAACCTTGGGATATGCCTGGGTATGATAGCAAGGTGATTATGGCAGCTGGTTGCTTTGTAGAGGGGGCAAGTATCGAACTTTCCGCCGATGCACCCGTAAAAGAACCTTACACCGCATATTTCCAAGGCGGTTTGACCTACGAACATTGCAAATATGCATTGAAGAAAATCTTGGCTAAGCTTATGTAATTAAATTCCTATATCTATTGACGGCTTACCATTTTCATGATATAATTCAAGTGAAAATGCTATAAAATGGAGAAGGGGGGCTATTATGGGAAAGAGAATACACATTTTTTCGGTTGTTACAATCTTTTTAATGGTTGGCGGTATGGTTATTGCAAAGCCTATCTCTAACGTAACGGCAAACGCAAACTCTGCGCAAACGCATTGGGAAGGCGTAGATGCAATGGGGGCTGTTGTGGTAGATGAAGAATGTCCGATTGAGGTACAACACGAAAAATTGGTGTTTGACATTCCGCAATTTCCTTCTAATTATTATCCTGACATAGAAGATTTTGCTGGGTATAACGCAAGTGTTTCAGCAACTTATACCTTCTATAACCCTGCCGATTATACCGTAAAAGCAACGCTTGCCTTTCCGTTTGGAGCACAGCCATATTACGTGCCGTACGTTTATGATGAGGAAAGAGACGAATCGGTTCCTTATTCAGATACGGATAAATTTGCGATAATGGTGGATGGGCAGGAAATTGAAAAGGATCTTCGCTATACGTTGGCTGGTGTTCATGGTGGATTTGACTTATCGGAATGTTTACCTTATTTAGGGAATACGTTCGTCGAAGATGAATTTTACAAGATGGATACCACCGTTACGAAGTACTGCTATGAGGTATCAGGGATTCCCGAGGATATGCGTAGTGCATATGCATCGTTCTATCATACTTGTGACCCTGCGAAAACGCGTATTTGGCGTAACACGTCGGGCGGAGTGAAGGACGCAGGCGATGGTTTATACACTGGGGGCTTTGTCAAGAATGGGGAAATTCTCACAATATATGCGTTAGGGGAACCGCTTCCCTATGAGCCTGCCTGGAAAATATATGAAAATGCCGGTATGAAAAAGGAAATCACGGGTTCGGTGATTGAAAACGTATCCAAGCGTGATACCTTGACGTTTGAGGAATTTGCATTTTTGCATTATTTTGGGGAATTTAATGCGCAGTCAAATATATCTCAGGTGGATTGGTATAACGCTGTTATCTATTCGTTAAATCAAGCGCAAACTGATTATGGATATATTGATTTTTACGATTATTATGGGGATATGCCAGCAAATTTAATGCGTTGGTATCAATACGACATTGAAATCCCGGCAAAGGGTACGTTGGTCAATACGGTTACAGCACCGATATATCCGTCCATTGACTTGAAATGGGAACCTTCTATTTTTGAATATACATATTTATGGTCCCCTGCAAAAACGTGGAAAAAATTTGGGAAGTTAGATATTGAAATCCATACACCTTATTATCTAATCAATAATAATACTTTTGAAAAGACGGAAACAGGCTATGTCTTATCACTTGACGGTTTGCCTGAGGATAGTGGGGAACTGGTATTTACCCTTTCAATGGATGAAAATCCAAAGCGTGCCTTAAATGCAAGTGGGTGCTTATATGGTTGTATGTTTGCATTTTTATTGCCGTATAGTTTATTGGATAATGCGATAGGATGCAGTTCGGTTGTAGGAATGTGTGCTGGGTGTGCTCCGATTCTTTTGACGGCTGGTGTGTTATTGTTTAAGAAACGTAAATAATAAAAAATCCTCGAAGGTAGTTCCTTCGAGGATTTTTTTACTTTGTTAAATCCCAGTCAATGGGGGAAAGCCCTTGTTTTTCAAGGTATTCGTTTGTTTTCGAGAAGTGTTTGCACCCGAAAAATCCGTTGTATGCCGACAAGGGAGAAGGGTGGGCACATTCTAAAATTAAATGTTTCGAGGTATCGATGAGTGGCTTTTTGCTACGTGCATTTCCACCCCAAAGGATAAAGACAACGTGTTCTTTTTGGTCGGAAATCAATTTGATAACGCTATCCGTAAACCACGCCCAACCGCATTTGGAATGGGAGTTCGCCTGATGTTCACGGACGGAAAGGGAAGTGTTCATAAGCAAAACGCCTTCCTTTGCCCATTTGGTAAGGTTTCCGCCATTTGGAATGTCGCAACCGATGTCAGATTTTAATTCCTTGAAAATATTAACAAGGGAAGGGGGTTGTTGTATGCCGTCCTGCACCGAAAAACACAACCCATGCGCCTGACCTACGTTGTGGTAGGGGTCTTGCCCAAGCAATACCACCTTCAAATTGTCAAATTGTGTATAACGGAAACAGTTATACAAATCGTACATATCAGGATAAACGACGTAATTTTTATATTCTTTGATCAAAAATTGACGGATTTTTTGATATTTTTCATCCGCGAATAACGGGGCGAGCCGTTCATTCCAGTCGCCTAAATCAATCATATGCGCACCTCTGCATTTGTAAAAAATAAGTGGATTGTTAAAGCTGTTCGAAAATTAAAGGCAATTTTTCCTTAAGATTTTTCAAGGCTTTATCTCTATTTAAAAGATATTGTTCGGTGGTGCTGCCGCTGCCTGCCACGTCGGAAATCGCTTTTACCGAATATACGGGCAATTCCGCCGCAAACGCCGCTTGTACGATGGCGCCGCCTTCCATATCGCGGATGTCTGCGTTCAATTCTTCGGTCAATAACTTGTAATCGGCAGGGGAATCGTTGAAACGGTCCGCCGTACCAAGTTTACGCTTTTCAAACGTACCCTTAAAATGGTTTAAGGTCAAATAATTTTCCGAATATTCGTTTAAAGTACCGATTTTCGTACCGTTCAAATCCACCAAATCAAAGTCGAATTGTACAGCAGCTGCAATTTGATACACGGCGCAAAGCTCCGTATTCTTATTCAAACCGCCTGCTACGCCAAAATTCAAGATTTTTTCCGCGTCGAACTTGCTAACGAGTAGCTGTGTGCCAAGCGCAGCGTTTACTTTACCGACCCCGCAAACACAAAGGGCAATGTCTTTGCCGTATGCTCTGCCGACGTGTACGCTTTTACCGCTAACGGACAAGGAACGGGTTATTTTCATTTCGGAAAGTAAAATTTCCGCTTCACTTTGCATTGCAATTACTACACCAATCATATTCTCTTTTCTCCTATGTAATACTTGATAAATTTATTTTGTTATGTTATAATGTTTCTAAAGGGATAAATTCGGCGTTTTTAAAATTTCCGTTACCGCATACAGCCAAGATGAAGTTTTCATGCTGTAAAAATGTGATTTTCGCAGGAAAAACTTTGTTTTCATAGGTCAATGCGCCTTTTGCAAAGCAAAGTTTATGCAAATCTTGGGCAATCGTACCGCCTAAATATTTCACTGCGCTTTCTTTTGCGACCCAATGGTGCAAAAAATCGTCCGTGTTAGAAATTTCCTCTTGTTCCATAAGGGAGAATTTCTTGATGATACTTTCGTAATACGGGGTGCGCGTAAGGG
>JAFVQP010000177.1 GCA_017504735.1 Clostridia bacterium
AAAATACTCTTGAGTTGCCGCCCAAGGGGTCACATAGAAATATTTCTTGATTATATTGGAATAATTTTCAAAAAGTTTCGCAAAATACTATGGAACTACTTGACTAATGTCCCCTGCGGCGGCGGATACCATTTTGACGCATTTGCGTGATACGGGCAGGCAGGCTGATTACTACGACCTGATTATCACGGGGGATTTGGGTGCGTTGGGTAGTCGAATTTTAAAGGACTTGACCTGGGAAAAGGGTGTGGAAATTCAACCCAACCACGTCGATTGCGGTGAGATTGTCTATAATGTAATCGAGGACGAGTTCCAAGGCGGCAGCGGCGCAGGATGCAGCGCGGTTGTGTTTGGGTCGTACATTTTTGATAAGCTGAAAAAACGAGAGTTGAACCGAGTTTTGCTTTGTGCAACAGGCGCATTACTTTCTACGGTTTCAAGCGGGCAGGGGGAGAGTATTCCTTGTATCTGCCATGCTGTTGCGATTGAAAATATAGAATAAGGGGATAAGCCGCCGCCGTAACGTTTTACGGCGGCGGCTCTATTTTATCCCTTTGGGATATTTTTTGTGTGGCGAAGCAAAAATATTGTCACATTTGCCCTTTCTTTTTTCTTTTCCCTCTTGATTTTCTTAAAAAACTTTGTTATAATATAACTTCATTAATTGGCGGGGAATTTTGTAAGGAGAAAAATTGTTGAAGGGACAGCATTGAAAAGGACGGGGGTGAACGAGATGAATAGGTACAAAGATAAATATTTTTCCATCCTTGGGGATTCGATCAGTACCTTTGAGGGGTACAGTGAACCGAAGGATGCGGAATATTATGATTGGGGATATAAAATGCGTTCTGGCATTTTTGCGCTTGCGGATACTTGGTGGGGGCAGGTAATTGAACGTTTAAATGGGAGATTTTTGCGGAATAATTCCATTTCGGGCAGTACCGTTTGTTGGCATCCTGCCTACGAGGTGCCCTCGTACGGTTGCAGTGACGAGCGAACCGCTGCCCTTGATAAAGAGGGGATAAGTCCCGACGTTATCATGGTGTTTTTGGGTACGAATGATTGGGGTGCAGGCATTGCAGTAAAGTGTGCAAATGCAACCAAGGGCGAGGAAAATAACCTTGCTATATTTACAAATGCGTATCGAAAAATGCTTGAAAAACTGAAGAAAAATTATCCAAATGCGGAGATATGGTGTTTCACCTTACCGATCAGTTGCTGTTCAGCGATGAGCAATTTTGAATTTCCGTATTATTACGGCGGCCGCCATATTGCGGAATACTGCGAGGCGATTGAGGAAAGTGCAAAGGCGTACGGTTGCTGTTTGATTGACTTGTACCGCTACGGCACATCGCATGATACAATGGATGGATTTCACCCTAACGTGAACGGTATGAAAACGCTTGCCGACGGGGTAATCAATGGGTTAAACGAGGAATAAGGCGGTGGAAATATGATATACGTAACGGCGGATTTGCATGGATATCCGCTAGAAAAATTTCAACAGTTATTAAAGAAGGCGGATTTTTCCGAGGAAGATTTTTTGTTTATTATAGGCGACGTGGTGGATCGTGGATTTGACGGCGTGGAAATTTTGAAATGGTTGATGGAACAACCCAACGTCGAGCTGATTATGGGAAATCACGAAGCGATGATGCTTGCTTGTGCGTTTTTATTTGTGGAAGTGACCCCTCGCAATATAGATGCGTTGACAATGGATAGGTTGGGTGCGGTCAATCTTTGGCGGTCGAACGGCGGGGATTCTACCATCGACGCGCTGGTGAAAACGAAACCATCGACGCGCGCGGAAATTTTTGAATTTCTACGGGAATGTCCCTTGTATGATACGGTGGCGATTGGGGATAAAAACTACCTTTTGGTACACGGTGGGTTGGGGAATTATAAGGAAGGGAAAAAGCTTTCCGAATATGCCGCCGCCGATTTGCTGTGGTCGCGTACTTATCCCTCTATAAAATACTCGGAACAATTTACGACCATTGTCGGGCACACGCCTACGGCAATGTATGGGGGAGAGTATTTGGGTAAAATTTACAAATCGGATACGTGGATTAACGTGGACGTGGGTGCGGCGCGCGGGGTTGCGCCTGCCTTGTTGCGGCTCGATGATATGAAAGAATTTTATCTAGAATAAATTTGAAAGGCACCCTTTGCAGGGTGTCCTTTTATGTATAAAATTTATGCGATTGAGCAAAATATGGGTATGTATCAGGAGTATTTAGAGATTTTGTGGGGCTTTGCCAAGGCGTTTTTGGTGGGCGGCGGCATTTGTATGATTGCGCAAGTTGTAATCAATTTTACCGATTTGACCGCAGGGAAAATCCTCGTGTTGTTTATGTTGACGGGGGTTGTCTTGCAGGGGTTAGGCGTGTATCAATACCTGGTGGATTTTGCAGGTGCAGGGGCAACCGTACCAATTTCGGGGTTTGGGTACCTGCTTGCAAAAGGCGCGATGAAGGGCGCGGAAAAGGGATTTTTCGGTGCGGTTACGGGCGCGTTATCTACCGCTAGTGCAGGGATTTCCGCCGCTATTATTTTTTCGTTCCTTATGGCGGTGGTCTTTCAATCGAAAAGCAAAAGAAATTAAAAAAAACTCCCATAATGAAGTGAACCCCAAAGTTTAGACAAAAAAATATTAAATTTGTGAATGAGTTCTGTACTGTACAGGACTCATTTCTTTTAGTTTACGAGATATTCTCTCGTTGTTGTAATAACAAAACTGAAAAGAATTGAAGCAAAAGTTACGCATATATCGTTGAAG
>JAFVQP010000178.1 GCA_017504735.1 Clostridia bacterium
CTTTTATCAGGAGGTCGAAATGAAAAAAACTATTTTCCAGGGTATTGGTACGGCTATAATCACGCCGCTCGACGCCGCTTCCGCCAATTTTTTGGTGGTAATCGCGGACATGCCCCCCATCTTTTCGATACAAGCGGGCATTTTCTTGCAACGTTTTGCCATTTCCTCAGCCAAACGCGCAATGCCGCCGCCGCTGCAAAATCCTTCAAAGGAGCCGTATTTCCCAAAGCCCATCGGGCCATTTTTCGCAAGACGGATATGTCCCGTTTCCCCTGCATTATCATTTGTACCGCTGTACAGCTTGCCATCCAAAATAAGCCCCGCGCCCAAGCCTGTACCAAAAGTTAAAAATATCATATTTTGCGTACCGCGGCCTGCGCCAAACAGCCACTCTGCAACGGCGCAAGTATTGGCATCGTTTTGCATACGGGCCGTCAAGCCAAATTCACGCTTTACAAAATCCACAATGGCAAAGCCATGCCAATCGGGTAAGTTGGGGGGCGTCAAAATGATACCCTTTTTACAATCAAGCGGACCGCCGCAACTAATACCAGCCTCCATAGCGCCCGTTTTTGCTTTATATTCTTCCACAAATGGCAACAACTTTCTCAACGTTTCTTCCGCTGAGGGCAAAGTTTTCACCTCGTTACGCGCAAGAATTTCGATTTTATCACCTTCTATTTTTCCAAGTGATGCGGCGCATTTCGTCCCGCCAATATCCAAGCCAATATAATACATATTTCCCTCCATTTTCTCTATTTTATCAAGTTTTCCCCCATTTGTCAATACCTGCAAGGATAGATTTTCACTTCTAAAGAAAAAATGCCGAGCCTATTTAGGCTCGACATCCTATTTTCACTTTCTTACATAGTGATCGTACAATTCTTCCTGCGCAAAATGCATTTTGGTCAGGTAGTTTTTCGCATTCTTTAAGAACATAAAGTAGCTAGTTTCTTCCGTTGCAATATCAAACGCATCCCCGCGATTTAAGAAATCATACTCGATATGTACAGAATACATAGACGATACGGGCTTATTGAGAGTAAACGGCTTACCATGCACTTCACCTGTAAAGGTAAAACCATTTTCATCATGCACCACGTGCGCTTCGCCTACGTGCACAAAGCCAACCTTGGTCGAGTAATAATCTTCCACACGTACGTCGTCCTCAAAATGATAGGTACCAGCTTGCACTTCTTTGCGGACTTCCTCACGCTCCCATCTATACCAGTCGGGAATATGCGAGAAGCCAGCCTCCGTATTCACGCCATGCAAACGGCTGAGGGTATCCATTTCCCAGGTTGCGCCGCAACCGTCACACCAAAGCTTCGTGCCTTCACTGTTCATCTTAAATTCCTCGCCGCAGGCAGGACACTTGTACAAAATTCTATGCAAGCCCTGTGCGCGATGTTTTGCTTTAATGTGGTAACCTTTTTCAACCTGCCACTTATACTCGTCACGTTCAAACGCTTTTTCAATCTTCGCCTGAATATCGTCCGCCTTCATTGTTTGCACGTCTTCCGCCGTTAAAAGTAAGGAAATTTCCGCTTCCTGACGAATCTTTCTATACGGACGCTTACACCATTGAGGAGAGTTCAGGAAATTCCCGTTCGCCTTAAACAATACAACGGGCACTTTTAAATGTTTGCAAAGCTTACCCAAAGCATCGTCCAAACGCTCGTTGATACCAGCAAGGGAGAAACGAGCCTCTGGATAAATGGTACAGGTATGTTTTAACGTCTTTATGTAGCGCATAACATGTTTCGCCGTCACGATATCGTGCGTAAATTTACGTTTCGGCATACCGCCGATGCCATACATCAGCCAATCGCCACGACGAAATTCTTCCACCGACATTACCCAACCCGTCGTACGAGGAAAGATACCGCAAACCATCTGCGCAAAATCCATAAAGGATGCATGCGATGCCAACGCCAAATAGGGGCCTTTTAACTGTTTCACAGCCTTTTCCGTTTTTACGTGACCATTGTTAAATATCATATAAAACGGAGCGCCGATAAATTCTATCGGTTTCAAATACCACTTCGGCTTATTCGGTTTTCTATACATGTTAAATCTTTTGTTTTGCTTTTGCATAAGGTTCCTCTCATGTACAACTTTCTTTTATTTTACCATAGTTTATAAACTTAATCAAGCCTTTTATAATACATACTTTCAAGAAAACGCTCATTTTATTAAAAAAAACGACCTTTTTCCCTATGCACACAACGAAAAATGGGTCCTTAACCCATCCACGGCATCATACACACCCACTTTTTTTTGCAAAGGCAAGAAATATAAAAGAGTAAGGTCGCCCCCTTACTCTTTCTCCTTGCTTAATCCCAAGCCTCTAATCCCTTATTGGTGATAATGCCTGCTTCGTTAATATTTTTAAACGCCGAACGCATAATCGGCAAGTAGTCCACTGCCACAACGTAGGTGTAGGAAAGCGGAACGTATTCTTTCATGCGCACGTTTACAATGGGCGCCGTATAAGAGGTATTTCCGACGTAACAGCTTGTATAATCGGACGTAGGCGCCGCTTTATTATAAAGGTAATCGTTCGCCATTTTGCTATATTTCGCGTCACTGTTATTGGGATGGCTGATATGTCGGCCCGAATTGTTTCGCCCCGAAATATATGCACCTGCATTCGGTACGTACACACCTACGCCAAAATCCTCATCATTCACCCAAGCAAACCAATCTTCAGGATGGGTGAAATTAACGTGCGTTTCCTCTCCCAACCACCAACCGGGTAAATCGGGTTCTCTTTCATAGTTCGTATCACTCAAATTCCAAGGATTCCCACCCACGTAGCAAACATAGTTACTCAAAGGATGCACAACGTACGCTGCGGGGATTTCCAAGGTGTGTACAGGAATATTTTCCATATCGGAAAAGCCATTCCAGTCAATAAACCGGTTCTCCACATACAACATTCCGCCTTTGATTGTATAAACATTTTCGATGTACGATTTCGTGGTACGTCCGTTTTTAAAGGTTTCATACATTTCATGCTTAGCATGCTCCGGACGGGCGTAGCCATTCCCCCAATCCATCGCGCGCACTTTTACATAGATGGAATTTTTCGTCACCTCGTAATCAATGATTTGCGAAAGATTGCACACTTCGTCACCGCCTTGCACGGGATTATACGGCCAATAATACCCCTCTCGCGTAGCGGTAAAACTCCAACGGCGCTCGTAACCGTTTGCACCTGTATTTTCTTGCATACTACCGCCGATTTCTGCATAATAGGATTGCTGAAATTCACGCCCAGCATCACAAATATTGATAAGATTTACCGAAGAAGAAAGGTGTTCCTTTGCGCCCTCTTTGGCATTTACACCGATGGTTACGTTGTCATTTTGATCGAGGACCTCATCCACCGTTTGGCCATTGTAATCAAGCTTTTCAAGGTACGAGAGCGTACCGCCCATGGCAAGGTCAGCCCCTATCTTCAACCCTCCTTTTTCAAGGTAAACCTCCTTCTCAAACGCAGGTACTTCACGATTGGTTACGGTGATATTTTTCACGTTGACGTTGGCAATTTTATCATCCAAGTTTTTCAACGTAATCGAAATCAACTTCTTGTCAAACGCCCCGATTGCATTGGGTCGGAACGCGTCAAAAAATTGCTTAAACTCAATTTCTTCCGCAGACGGCTCAATGTAAAAAGGCTCCGTTACCACCTTACTAGGGTCTGTAATATCGCTGTATTTGTACTCGCCCAAAAGATTCACGTTGCAGTCAAGGATAATCTTAATATAATCCTTCCCACTAATATTTTGATTGATTGTCAACGTCTTCGTTTGCCCCACATCTAAAGCAAAGGCTCCCGTACCCGTATGTACAACCGTGGAAACGACTTCGTTGCCGCTACTAGCACTACTAGCGTTCTCACTAGATGTACCAAAGGCACAACTGCCTGCCCCTATCACCAAAGCACATAACAATGAAATTAATGCAACCTTTTTCATAGACTTCTCCTTCTTGAGCTTGTAATAATCATCTTCTATTTGGCTTTATTATAATGAATATTTATATAGTTGTCAAGTTAATAAGATTGTTAAGAAAATTTTCTCACAAAATAACCTCGCGATAACCTTGCCAAAAAAGAAAAACTATGTTATAATGGTACAAATGAACATAGGAAGGAGTGACTTATTCGTGGCAAAATTATACTTTAAATATGGTGCAATGGGCTCGTCTAAAACAGCGAACGCGCTGATTACGAAATTCAACTATGAAGAACGCGGGATGAAGGTATGGCTGATTAAGCCCTCCATTGACGTGCGCGACGGTGCTGACGTCGTAAAATCGCGCATCGGGTTAAGCTCACACGCGGAAATTATCACCCCCGATAAGGATTTGTTTGTTGAATTTAATGCGCATCCCGATTGCAACGTAATCATTGCGGATGAATGTCAGTTCTTTACCCCTGCACAAATTGACCAACTTCGTAAAATTGTAGACGAAAAAAATATCCCCGTGTTGTGTTACGGTTTACGCACGGACTTCTTAACCCACCTCTTCCCTGGCAGCAGCCGTCTTTTTGAGGTTGCGGATTCCATCACGGAAATCAAAACAATTTGTGAATGTGGTAAAAAAGCAATTGTCAACGCACGCATTGACGGCGAAGGTAAAATTGTCACAGAAGGCGGGCAAATTCTCATCGGCGGCAATGATTCGTACATTGCAATGTGCCATACTTGTTGGCAAAATACTATCGCAAAACAAGCGCTTAAAAAATAATTTTTATTTTTTGAAAAAAGTTGAAAAAATGACGAAAAAACGCTTGACTAAATACCCTAAAGTGTGTATAATCATTTATGCTGTTGAGCGGAAGTGCAATAGCATAAAGAATATTGAGGCGTAGCGCAGCTTGGTAGCGCGTTTGGTTAGGGACCAAAAGGTCGTGGGTTCAAGTCCCGTCGCCTCAACCAAAAATAACGGATAGCCAGTAGGCTGTCCGTTATTTTTTTGTTTCGTCGATGAGTTTCGCGGAAACCGCGGATTACCGTGGCTGACACTCGGCAAGCTCGCTATTCCGTCGCTACGCTCCTTACACGCGAGGAGCGACCGCAAATGGTAGTTGGAAAAAGCACGAAAATTGACGGCGCGACGACGCCCTGCCGAGGCTCCGCAAAGCGGAAACGGCAGATACCCGTCGCCGTAAAAATCGGGCTTGACCACATGTTTGACCACTTACGGATTTTTCTCTGTTTTTATGTGCTTCGAATAGCAGGTTTTTTGCAAAAAATAAAAAATTCCTTTTCTTTGTTTACTGCGTATCAAATTTTAATGGCTGACGAAATCAATCGTCAGCCATCACTCAATGTCAAAACAGCGGTATTATTAATCAATATTCATACAAATACTTGCCTTTTTGCACTTGCTTTATTTCCACGCCAAATATATCCTCAACAATATGCGATTCGCATATTTCGCTCGGTGTTCCGTAAGCAATGATCTTACCATTGTTCATCACGGTAAGCGTATATGAAAAATCAAAAGCGAGAGGCAGATCGTGCATCACGGTCACGATACCCTTGCCGTTATCGGAAAGCTGTTTTAACAGCCTCATCAATTCAAGCTGATGAGCGA
>JAFVQP010000179.1 GCA_017504735.1 Clostridia bacterium
AAGAATAGGCAACGATTCGCTGTTTAAGATATTGAAAAAGTTTTCTTGTAAGGTATATGCGCAAATTGCCGCCACTGCAAAATAGCAAGCAAAACATATTATCCATACCCACGCATCCGTCTTTTTAGGTTGAAAACGCTTAAATGCAACCGCCAACATCATATACAAAATAACGAGGTGGTGATAGAAAAAGCTGTGCGCCGTAAAATAGTCTGCAAAAACGTCCTCACAGGTATCACCTAAAATCCCGCGCGGTGACACGTAAAATGCCACAAACAAATACATGGTTGCCACAAATGCAATATTTTGCATCGTTCGCCGCATCTTCCCAAAAGAAAATTCCGCAAGGGAAAACCACAAAAAATAGGTACTGCAAAAATGTAAAGGCAAATGCCAAAGGTTGTATCCTTGCCTATAGGAAATCACTTGTTTTGCCACTTCTCCTGCAATCAACGCCAAGGTGATTACAATAAAAGGAATACTTTGCGCTACTTGCCCCCTATGCCTCAAAAGCAACCATAGCGAGATGGTAATCAAAAGCAATATAAAGAACATCAGCGGTATTAATTTTTTCTCCGCATCTGTATACATAATCCCCTCCTCTTATTCTAAATACTGCGAAACGGTATAAGACAAACGGTCCAATACATCCTCTAAGTCACCAAACAGCATACACCCTGCCGCACGCACGTGCCCACCGCCGCCGTAACAACCTGCCAAACGGTTCACGTCCACGTAGGATTTTGAACGCAACGAAATTTTATACTGTCCTTTTTTTACCTCTAAAAGCGACGCCGCCACTTCCACCGCATCGATATTTAACGGAAAATCGACAAAGCCTTCGGTCATTCCCGTATCCGCGCCGCACTCTTCCATATTCTTTTTCGATACGACAATCGCCGCAAAACGGTTATCGTGGTAAAAACGCATACCGCTCATTGTACGCGCGTACAACAAAGCACGCGCTTTGGGCTGACGCTTGAATAGCATATAATTAAGATGATGCATATCCGCACCTGCTTTTACAAGCTTTGCCGCCAACAATAAGCTTTCTTCGTTTACGTCATCGTGTGCAAAATTCCCCGAATCAGTCAACAGCCCCAACAACAAATATTCTGCTATTTTTTTATCAAACGGAATACCCATGTATTCGATGAGCATCGCCATATGCATACAGTTTGCCGCACATTCTTCCACAAAATTATACTTTGCATAACGGCTATTTGATACGTGGTGATCAATATTTATCGTGTCAATTTTCTTTCGCTTTGCGATATAATATTCCTCAGTCAACTGCCCTAAACGCTGTTCGTCACTGCAATCCACCGTCACAACCAAATCGTATTCTCCCTGCGGCGACTTTTGCACCTTTTCAATCCCCTCAACAAAGGTTAAATTAGAAGGAATTTCCGATTCGTCGCATACCTGGTTGGGTATTTTTAAAAAATTAAGCGCAGCGGAAAGGGAAAGTGCGCTGCCAAACGCATCGCCGTCAGGGCGCATATGCGTCATAATCAACACGCTTTTTGCCTGCTTTATCCTCAATGCAATTTGTTGCAACGTACAATCCATAAACCTTCTCCAAATAGTACTCCCCCTCTTTTTGAGGGGGAGTGCCGCTTTCTATTCAAGTGGGCACGCCCTCTTGTCTTTATTCTTCATCCATTGTGTCAGACGTAGAATAGCTAATTTTCTTGAACAATTCGTCCATTTTTGCGCCATAGACCATACTTCCATCCATACGGAAGGTCAGGGCAGGCACAGTGCGCATACGCATTACTTGCGACAACTGATGGCGGATAAAGCCGGCGTTTTCCTGCAATACCGCAAGCGAACGTTTGCTTTCTTCTTCGCCTTTGCCATAAATACTAACGTAAACGATTGCCGTCTTTAAATCAGGCGCAACGTCTACCTCCGTAATGGACACCAACCCTTTCAAATCGGGCATTCTGTCCTTTTGCATACGGATAATTTCGCTGATTTCCTTTTGATATTCACCGTTTAAACGGGAGGTTCTCGACACCTTCATTATGCCTTCAATTCCTCCGTAACGTAACATTCGATGATGTCGCCCACGCGGATTTCGTTAAATCCTTCGATTGCACAGCCACATTCGTAACCGTGTGCAACTTCTTTCACGTCGTCCTTGAAACGCTTCAACTGCTTCACGCCGCCTTCGCAAATCATGATATCTTCACGGTAAATTCTAAGCTTACCGCCACGTACAATCTTACCATCCGTAACGTAGCAACCAGCAATCGTACCCACGCCCGTGATGTTGAACGTTTGACGCACTTCGCATTTACCCGTAAGAACTTCTTTAAGCTTAGGCGTAAGCATACCCTTCAGGGCAGCTTCCATATCGTCCAACAACTCGTAAATAATACGATAGCTGCGTACGTCTACCTTGGATTGTTCAGCAAGTTTCTTTGCCTTCGCGTCAGGACGAACGTTGAAACCGATGATGATGGCGTTTGCACTGTCAGCAAGCATGATATCGCCTTCATTGATGGCACCTGCCGCCGAGTGAATAACCTTGATACGAACTTCCTCGTTGGAAATCTTTTCCAAGGACTGCTTCACGGCTTCTACACTACCTTGTACGTCACCCTTAACGATAAGGTTAAGGTTTTTGATTTTACCTTCTTCTACCTGAGCAAAGATATCGTCAAGACTTACACGGCTCTGCTCCTTAATCATCTGTTCGCGTTCTCTGTTCTTTCTTTCTTCCTGTACCTGCTTCATAAGCGCTTGGTCAACCGCCATAATGCTGTCGCCTGCATTGGGTACGTCTTCCAAGCCCAAGATGGAAACCGCCATCGAAGGGCCTGCGGATTTTACAGGTTTACCCTTGTCGTCAAACATCGCACGAACATACCCATCGTCGTACCGGACAAAATATTGTCGCCCGTCTTAAGCGTACCCGTTTGTACGATAATACTTGCAACGGGGCCTTTGCCCTTGTCGAGTTTCGCCTCGATGATAACACCCTTTGCCTGACGATCGGGGTTTGCCTTCAATTCCTGCATTTCTGCAACAAGGTTTACCGCTTCAAGCAATTCGTCAATACCCATACCCGTCTTTGCGGAGATAGGAATCAACATTGTGTCACCGCCCCATTCTTCGGGTACGAGTTCGTATTTCATCAATTCCTGTTTTACTTTGTCAGGGTTAACTTCGTATTTATCCATCTTGTTCATTGCAACGATGATGGGAACGTTTGCCGCCTTTGCGTGGTTAATAGCTTCTACCGTTTGAGGCATGATACCATCGTCCGCCGCAACCACGAGGATAACGATGTCCGTTACCTGCGCACCGCGCGCACGCATTGCCGTGAACGCCGCGTGACCAGGGGTATCGATGAAGGTAATTTGTTTACCCTTCGCCGTAACCGTATAAGCACCGATACTCTGCGTAATACCGCCGGCTTCGCCTGCCGTAACGGTGGTCGAACGAATTTTGTCAAGCAAGGAAGTTTTACCGTGGTCAACGTGACCCATAACGGTAACAACGGGCGCACGGGTAACGAGCTTGCTTTCATCTTCCACCAAGGTCGTATCCATCAATACTTCTTCCGCCGTTTTTTCAGGTTTATATTCAAGGTCGATCCCCAAATCCATTGCAATCATCAATGCATTTTCGTAATCAATCGAGTCGTTAATCCCCTTCATAATGCCTTCCTTGAAAAGGCGTTTGGTGATTTCTACTGCGGAAATACCCAACTTTTCGGACAATACCTTCAAAGGAATATCCTGCGTGGTAACCACCGCATGTTCAATCTTAATCGTTTGAACCTCTTGCTGTTTTTGCTTCTTAGGCGAACGAACCTTTCTGTAACCCGACTTATCCTCGTCGAAATCCTCCACCGTCATGCCCTGCTGTTTCATCAAGTTACGCTTGGACATAGGTTTCTTTTCGGTGTAAGTTTTTTCAAAGGTCTTCTTCTTTGCGGGTGCAGAGAAGTTCTTTTCTCTCGAAGGCGCTGCAATAGGTGCAGTGATAGGCGCACTAGGCGCGCCTACAGGTTTTGTACCCATAGGTCTTTGAGGTCTATCGCCTTGAGGTCTTTGAGGTCTATCCGTGTTGGGACGGGGACGGAAGGTATTTGTAGGCGCCGACGCGTTTTCTACGCCAGGCTTTGCCACATACACGCCTTGTTCCTGACCGTTGCGGAAATATCTAGGCGCACGGGGCGCAGCAGGCACAACCGGACGCGTTTCGGGTCTAGGAACGAATGTACGCGCTTCGGGCTTCGTCTCCGCTTTCTTTTCTTCCTTGGGTTGAGGAGCAGGTTTCTTCTCCTTTACTTCGGGCTCTTCTTTCTTTTCTGCAGGCACTTCTACGGGTGCTTCTACAGGAGCCTTTGCAACCTCTTCTTCTTTCTTTTTAGCGGCTTTTTTTGCCTTTTCTTCTTCCGCTTTTACAGCGGCAGCAGCCTCCGCTTTTGCTTTTTCTTCCGCAGCGATGCGTGCAGCTTCTTCCGCCGCCTTCACAGCAGCCGCTTCCGCCTCTGCCTTCGCCACAGCTTCCGCTACTTCACGTTCTTGTTTTTCCGTCTCCAAAGTAGCTAATTTCTTTAAAATCCCCGAAAGGCTTTTTTCCGTGGATAAAAGACGCTTTTGCACGCCGCCAAGCTTTTCATCGCCTAATAGAGATGTAATTTTTTCCACGTTTTCATATTTTTTTGCCATAGGTTAGTCGTTCCCTCCCGAATACAATTTCAATTTCGGCTCGCCATCGGCGCTTGCAATCATCGCCGAAGCAAGGTTGTTGTCTAAGATTGCCACTGCTTTTACCGCAGGGCGATGTACCCATTCCGCTAAAACACCCTCGTCCGTAATATATAAAGGACAGTTCAGCGTTTCTTTTGCACGTAAAATGGGTTTTAAGGAATTTTTCCCGATTGCCCCGTCAATCACGAGCAGGAAAACCCCTTTTCTTTGTTTTTCTATCGTTTCCGCGCCAAAAATAATCTTTCTCGAACGGATACAAAACCCAAGATAGGTTTCAATTTTACTCTTGTCCAAGCGCGTCCTCCTCGACCCCTTTATATACTTCAGGAGCTACGTTTGCAGAGAAAGCTTTGTTTAAAAGCTTTTTCCCCGTCAATTTTTTGAGACATTCCGCATTCGAACATATATATGCGCCGCGCCCAGGGGCTTTGCCCGTTGGATCGGGAGAAATTTCTCCTTCAGCATTTCTCACCACGCGCGTCATTTCTGCCTTTGGTTTCATTTCACGGCAGGCAATACACATACGCATGGGAATATTTTTCTTCTTCGGCATACGCCACCTCCCGTTTTATACTGTAAAACGATTACTCTTTAATAGGCAATTCTTCTTCAGCATCAATCTGCGCAAGAATTTCCGCAGCTTCAGGGGAAGATGCGCTCTTTACGTCAATCTTCCAACCCGTCAAACGAGCCGCCAAGCGTGCGTTTTGACCATCTCTACCGATTGCCAAGGAAAGCTTGTCGTCGGGTACGATTGCCATTGCGCTCTTTTCGCCCTTTGCGGTTACGGAAAGTACCGTTGCAGGAGAAAGCGCCTTGTAGATGAATGCAAGGGGATCTTCATTCCACGTAATAATGTCGATTTTTTCACCGCCGAGTTCTTCTACAACTGCGTTTACACGTGCGCCGCGATTACCTACGCAAGCGCCCACTGCATCTACACGAGCGTCGTTGGAGACAATTGCCATCTTCGTTCTATGACCAGGTTCACGTGCAATTTCTTTAATTTCTACGATACCCTGTGCAATCTCAGGAACTTGTTCTTCGAAGAGTTTCTTCACCAAACCCTGCGCCGTACGGGATACCACGATTTGCGAGTTTTTGCCGTTGTTCTTAACGCGCTTTACAAATACTTTCAACTTGTCGCCCACCGCATATTTTTCGGTAGGAACGCGATCCATCGGGGGCATAACGCCTTCAATTTTCTTGTCGCCAAGCTCTACGTAGATGTTGCGTTCGTCCATTTTACGGATAACGCCTTCCATAAGCTCGCCTTCTTTATCCGAAAATTCCGAGAAGGTGTTGTCGCGTTCTGCTTCGTGTAATTTTTGAAGGATAACCTGTTTTGCGGTCTGTGCTGCAATACGGCCGAAATCCTTAGGTTTAAAGGTTTTTACGATGGTGTCACCCACTTTGTAATCAGGATTTAATTCCTGCGCGTCTTCCAAGGAAATTTCCTTATCCTTATCCTCTACAACCTCTACGACGTAACGGGTAGCCTTAAATTCAATCGTACCTTTGTCCGCATTCACCGTAACGGCAACTTCTGCGCCGCCGTCAAACTGCTTTTTATACGCGGATGCAAGCGCATTTTCAAGCGTTGCGATAAACGCTTCTTCGCTGATACCCTTTTCTCTTACCAAATCGGTAAGTGCCGCAAAAAACTCTTTGTTTTCCATTATTTTGTTCTCCTATTAAGTTTTCGTAAATGTTTATATCGTGCTTGATTTTTTTATGCTGTAAAAGTTCGGCTTACGCCGATATCGAGTTATGCCAAGCCCAAAGCCGCAAAATCGATTGCCCTGCAAATTTTTGCAATCTTTGCTTTTTCAAGCTTGATTTCATTGCCCTTGTCTTCGAGATATACACAAGTTTCATCGTGGCCTTTCAAGGTTGCCTCAAAAAACTTTTTCCCTTGCATGGGGGCAAACAATTTCACCTCTACCATCTTACCGATGCATTTTTGATAATCGCGGTCGGTCTTCAAAGGTCTATCCAAACCGGGGCTGGACACGTTGAGGGTGTACGGCACACCGAAGCTGGGGTCGAATTCATCCAAAACGGGGTCGATTGCACGGTGGAATTTTTCACAGGTATCCAAATCCACCCCGCCTTCAATGTCGATATAGACGGTGAGGGTAGCTTCTTTGCCTTGTTTGAATTCTACCTCTACAATTTCAATTTCCATTTCGTCCGCAATCGGTTGCAAAACGTTTTGTATTTCCTCTACGGGTTTGATTTTCATAATCGTTCCTCTTTTTATTATTGTGGAATTCGGTCCCCGCGCGCAAATATGCGCTTGGTTTGAATTTTATTCAAATAGACCAAAATTATACGGTTATAACGCTTTAAGGGAATATATGCGAGCAGTTCAAGGCGGAGCAAGCGTTCCGCTTAACCTTGTAGTGTGTGTTTTCTTGCGTTTTTACAATTTTCTTCGTATATCACTTTTAGTGAATGGGCGAAGTTATCTATAGAAACGAATGCAAAGACACTTTACTGCGTCCAACGTCAAGTTGGCGCCGAACTAGGACGTATAAATACGCTTATACATAAAGATTGAGAGTGGCTGGACACCACTCTCAATAACAAAAGCATTATTAAGTATTCTAATTATAACATTATTATAATGTTTTGGCAAGCATTTTTTGCGTGTTTTGCAAAAATTCTATACATATAATATAGTGAATGCGCGAAGTTACATTTAAAATGTGCGAAAACACACCTTACTGCATACAAGCTCAGCTTGGTTAATCCAAATGTCCTCTTGCCTTCATCAATTCGATAAACACTTTTGCCGTTACGCACGCATCGTCAAACGCGCGGTGATGATTAAAGGTAAAACCGTAATAATCCGCCACCGTATTCAGCTTATAATTCGCCAACCGCCCACGCAATACGTCCTGCGCAAACGCCAAGGTATCGTAGGTCTTTTTATCGAACATATAACCGCTCTTTTCACCGTAATAGGATACAAAACGGTAGTCAAACGTTACGTTATGCCCAACCAAGAACGCCCCGTCCGTGAATTTGTAGAAGTCCGCAAGCACTTGCTCCACTTCAGGCGCTCCCACCAAATCCGCATCGTTAATACCCGTCAAATTGATGATTTCCTGTGAAAGTTTTTCCTTGCAAGCAATAAACGAGGAAAATTTCTCCGTCATCTCGCCGTTTACAATTTTCACAGCGCCGATTTCGATGATTTTATCCATACGCCCCATCGCAGGGTTGTTATTCAAGCCCGTCGTTTCAAGGTCAAATACCACGAAGGTGTTATTTTTCAAATCAGCAGGCTTTGACAGGTCGTCAAACAACCCCGCCTGCGTATAATCCACGTACGGTTCGGGGAATACGGTGTGATATGCCTTAGGCACAGGTTTCCCCTTTCTTGCCACTGGCACAAATCCTTCAGGGGGCGTACCGTAATTAATTTTCGACGCCTTAAAGGAAACACTTCCCTTGTATTCCTCATTTGCACCGCTGATGACAATTTTGTCACCGATTTTGATATCACGCACTTTTTCCACCGTTGCCTTTTTCGGGAAATAGGTACAACGTAAAGTCAACGTATCGTCCGTCAACGCCACCGAAAAACGAGTTTTCTTCACGTCCTCACCCGTTTTTTCATTGTGTTTGGTATATTCGATTTCCTCTATAAAAGTAACCGTACCGCAAACGTTGTAATTTCCTTCCACCGCTTGACAATCCGCCATATATACAGCCGTTGTCAACGGCTCGTCCGCGCCGTCGATTTTTTCGTAGTCACAAATGGGGAAACGGCGAATTTCCACGTGGGGCGTTTCCTCTACCATTTCTTCAGGCATTTCTTCCAAAATAGACGCATCGGGGGCCGCCTTTTCGACAATACGCACGTTGCCGTAAAAGCTACCGCAATACCCGCTCATCAGATACTTGCTCGTCTCGTCGAGTATCTTTCCCGAAGAGAACAGAGTTTGTTCCCCTGAGGCAATCTCCACGTAAAAATTCGCGCC
>JAFVQP010000180.1 GCA_017504735.1 Clostridia bacterium
CAAGGTGCATATTCCATCAACGAGAATGCAAAGCTGCCCGTTTCCGTCGCAAACTTAAATTCAAAACGCAACGCCTTTCCGCTCAATTCCGACATAAGCATGGGCGTAGGAAGAACATAATTCGCACCACCGTTTAATTTTTCGCCCGTTACGTACTTCGTTGCTGCTTCAAGTCGCGCATCCACTACATACTCGTTTACCACAGATACACTCTGCCAGTCAATATACAAATCGCCAACAACAGTATTTCTAGGATAGATGAAGTCAATGGTCGGCGCAGCTGCTGCACCGTCACCCGTAAAGCCGCTCTTGTTCAATTCCCAAGCATACCAACCGTCACCCGCTTCTACAATTCTGCCGAAGTTTGCCGTAATATCGTTCGCCGTCTTCGTAACGGTAACGATATCGCTGATACGATTCCATTCAAGTCCCATTACTTGGAATCCAAAGCTACCCGTTTCACTGATAAACTTAAATTCAAAGCGAATTGCCTTGCCTTCCATTTGCGACATAAGAATCGCCGAAGGTAAACTGGTTTGGCCAAGCGAATCCCCCGTTTTGTATACGGTAGGCACGTCGCGTGAAGTATACTCGTCTACAATAGACAAACTACTCCAATCAATACATACCTCACCTACAACCGTATTTCTGGGAACAATGAGATCAAACACCTCCGCACCTGCCGAAACAGGGAAAGTTGCCGCATTGATTTCCCATGCATACCAACCGTTGCCCGCGTCTACAATTCTACCGCAGGATCGATTCGTGCCATTATCCATTGCAATGAAACCGCTTTCCGTCTTCGTAATCGTTATGATATTTGTAAACGGTGTCCACGGATCGTATTGCAATAACGAAAATGCAAAACTACCTGTTTCGCTTGTAAACTTAAATTCAAAGCGAATTGCCTTGCCTTGCAACTCCGACGCCAAAATAGGCGCGGGAAGAACATAATTCGCACCACCGTTTAACTTTTCGCCGTCCGTATACGTATCGTAAAGATTTTCAACTTCAAATTCCTCTCCGCAAAGAGTACAAGCCGTTATAATCTGTCTTCTCTCTTCGTTTAATGCGGTTTCTTTTTGATGTTTTTGAGAATCAGGTATTTCAACACTGTTTGCTTCGGTTGCCTGCGTGGTGAAATATTCGCTTTCAAACACTGCTTCATAGTGCCCCATCGCATTGTTTTCACAATCGCCGTCCGTATCTGTCGCAATACTAATCGCCACAGTTTCTTCCAGTTCAAAACCGCATTCTCCTACCGTACAAGCAACACTTGCGGTACAAGTGTCTTCGCCCCAGTTATATTCCACCGCCGTTACGGTATGCGGGAGCATAGAATCTTCCTGCTCTGCGCTATTTGCGTCGGTAATTTGGTCAACAAACGCGTCGTTTTCAAATAACGCTTCAAAATGCCCCATTTCGTTGGAATAACAGGTAGCATCCGTATCTTTTACATAATTTGCCGTAACAGTTTCTGTCAACGGCTCTTGACAATCAGCGTCCGTACAAACGGTTTCCGCCGTGCAGTCCAAGCCATTCCAAGAATATACCGCCGTATCCCACGTATGCATATGTTGGGACGGTTCGTCAGGCGTCGAATCATCAGGCGTCGAATCATCAGGCGTCGAATCGTCAGGCGTCGAATCGTCAGGCGTCGAATCATCAGGCGCAGTCATTGAAGAACCCGTAGACGTTACATCATCGCTTTCCGTAACCTCTGGAGAGCAAGCCCCCAAAGAGAACGTAAACAACAAACCAAGTAATAAGTAAATCTTTTTCATCCTTTTTCTCCTTATAATTTCAAGCAATACATTGCTTTTTATTTTTTTACCGTGTTTGAACCCGTATTAGTAGGCATCTACCACCGATAGGGTTCGCCAATCAATTTCCACGTAAGACGCTTGCACGGGAAAGTCATTGTGATATACCATCCCAACGTCCCTTGCGCGGAATCTGCCGTCGCCTGTAAAATCCGCGTGGTTTAATTCCCAAGCGTACCAACCGTCGGTAAGCTCTACAATACGTCCTATGTTCGACGTAACCGTATCCCCCTGCTTGGTGATACGCAGGTTGCCGGTAAGGTTTGCCCAGTCAGAGCCCATAACCGCAAATCCAAAAACACCGTCGCCTTCCCCAAATTTGAATTCAAAATGCAACGCTTTCCCCACCAAAAGTGGCATCTCTATGCGTTCTTTGAATACCAAACCGTGCGTACCGCCGATTAAATAACCGTTTACATAGTAAGAACCCGCCTTGATTTGCTTAATATTCTGCTTTGCGCCGTAACGGATTACGACGTCATCCATGTAATATACGGCTGCGTCTTCTTTATTTTCCGCACAATTTTTTTCAAATTGGAAATATATACCTAAAATTCCATCGTACTCGTCAAAACCAACGCTTGAAATGATGTAACTCATATTCGGACGGTAGATAATTTCATTCCACCCGCTTTGCAACGTGAAATATTCTTGTCTTGCCAAATCCACCTTGTAAAGGTCGGTTATTCCAGTAACGAACCCAACCGCAACTTGCGCTTCCTCTTGGGAAGGATTATACACCCAAGCCGAAACGCTTTCTACAGAATTAAAATTGCTGTAATCAAAATTGAAATAATCGCTAACGGTCGGAATGTAGAAATAGGGGTCAACGGTGTTGCGTTCGCCACCCATTACGTATAACTTTGCCGACTGGTTTCCGCTTTTTACAAACGCCGTGTCCATATTCACGTCAATCGCACCAAACTCTTCACGCAAGCGTAAAAGCTGAAAGTCGGGTGCCCACTCTTCAAAGTCCGCAAGCACCGTTTGGTTCTCGTTACCTCCACTTTGAGTTTGTTCGCTCTCCTTGTCGCAACCGCTCGCCGTTAAACAACCAATCAGGGAAGCCAGCAATAAGGAAATCCATAATAAACGATTTTTTTTCATCACTCCACCCCCTTACTCATAGAAAGAAATCGCCTTGATTGTGAACTCACGCGCAGGCATCAACCCTTCGCCGTCCGCTTTATAGAAGCTAAATATGAGTTTTTCAAGTAAGCCGCTAACGTTCATGTCTTTCGTACTCAAATCTACCACAATCATATTGTTGCCTTTGACAAGTTCCATCGACGTAATTTCACTATTTACTCGGCTACCCGCAAATTTTGCGTTGATGTGCAGGATGGGTTTATCCGTTCCGTTGTAGCGGATATGCAATACAATTCTTTGCGTACTTGCGTTAAGGTAAGACAAATTCTTGCCGACCATTGAAAATTCCTGTTCTCCCACGTCCATCCGCGTCGTCGCAGGAACAGCTACCTTCAAGCCAGTACCGCTTACAGTCAAGGTAGGCAGCACCGTTCCCTTTTCAAATCCCGTTAAGTCAAGAGAATTGCCGTAGCGAACCGTCGCCTTACCGCCAAGGTCTATCGTATAATCAATGTGTTCGTTTTCTTTAACGAAGGATAAATTCAAAGTATTAGTAGAATCTTTCAAGGACGTACTAACTTCATATACAGCATAATCCCCTTACTGAGCAATCGCCGTTAAATCCGCGCCGTTATTCTTCACAGCCCAACTCTTATTTGCAACAAACTTCAAAGTATGCTTGCCGTAGCCGTCATCGCTGTTTTCAATAATGCCGTATTCAGTCGCTACGCACAGCTTTGCCGTTTCAAAAAGCTTTGCTCTTGCCGCGGAAAACTCCTCGGTGTTCGTCGTCACAACCGTACCTGTATACATATTCTTCGTCAAAGAAGATACAAAAGACGAAAAGCTCAACTGATTGCCTTCCGAAAGGGTTTCGTTTGCCTTTGCAAATCTTTGCTTGATTTCATAGAGAATCTCGTATTCTTCCATACCGTCGCGGATTGCTTCCAAACGCATGGAACCCAAGGGCCCATTTATTCCGTATTTTTTGCCAGGGTAGAACAAGAAACCTTCGCCGTTTGCACCATTCAATCTCGTAGCCACACCTTCGTAATATTCGTCAATGCTTAGATAACCCTTAGACGGATCGTAGCGCGCATACAAATCGGTTGCCCAATACAAGTTGCCCACGACGTTGTATTCCGCTTGCATCCAGCTTAAAACTCTTGCAGACAGCCAAGTGTCGTCAATATGGTAGGTCGGATAAGGTGCTTTCGGCTGTACGCATCCGTACCACCATCTATCCCCTAAACCCTCGTAATCGTCACGCAAGGATTCGGAATTATAATACTGGAATAACGGACAAAAGGTAACGCCTGCACTTGCCAATTTTTCATCATAATATTCCGTCAAAATATTAGCAAGATCGCGAATATCTTGTACCATGTCCGCTTTCAAATCTTCGGGAACGTCCTTTGCCATCACTGCAATACGTTCTGCAAACTCATTTTTCGTGGTATAGAACTGCATACTGACGTTGTACGCCTTTTCCATAATTCCGTTGCCGCGCGGCTCATCAATCACACCGCCGTACCAAATCAGCTTTTTGAACATATTGTAATTTTTTTCGACGCTGTAATCCCAAATGGCTTGCAGCACTTCCGTCATCTTGGTTTGGTTGAGATTCTGTCCAACCATTTGGTAAGGCATATTCACCGTCGAACACATAGGATTTTGCATATATTCGTATGCTTTTTCTACCCAAGCATTAAGTTTTTCAGGGGTAGAGATATCCTCCAAATGGTTGTTGCCGTCCGTCAAGTTGTTGCCGCAAAGTCTGTACTCTAAAAGCGCGTCGTTGTAAACGTCAAACATTTCCTGCGACGTATCCAATTCCCCTTCAAAGAAACTCCATCCATTGATAAACGTCGATTGTAAATGGTTTTCTTCGGATACGGTGACGTCTTCAACCTGTACGCTAACGGGAATCGACTGCGACTCGTCGCCAATTTTTAAGGTCAAATTACCGGTGTACGTACCCGTAGGTTGATCGATTGCCGTTTTTACGCGGATATAAAAACCTTGGTTTTCGCCCTTATAAACAACGTTTTCACCTACGTTTTTGATATTTTCCATCGGCACTAATGCGTCGGGATAATTTGCAGGGGGCAAATTAGAACCCGCGTCGTAATTTACTTGGACGGTGATATATTTTTGCACGAAAATTTCTACGTTTTCTTTGCAATTTTGTTTTCACCGCAAACAAGGTCTGCGCTTTCAAAATCAAAGACGGTATCTTCGTTCGCCGAAACGATAATTTGACTGCCTTCGTATTCCCCTTTTGCCATAGTTAGATTGACCGCGGGCGCAGATTTATACTTCGCATAATAAGCGCTGCTTTGGTCTATATTCTCATAGACCTTTTCCGTTCCTGGCATACCCCAAACGGTTACGCCCCGCGCATTATCAGAAGTGTCACCGACGTTATCGTTGCACGACGGCAAGAACAGTGCGCAAGCCAAAACACAAATCAGCCCTTTTACTCTCTTTTTTTTCATCTTTTTCTCCTAATTAAACTTAGTTCAAG
>JAFVQP010000181.1 GCA_017504735.1 Clostridia bacterium
GACGGCAGGTGTTGTGGACGCAATTTCGGGGATTTTTGAAAGGGCATATGCAAAGATTGAGCATTACAAAACGGAAGACCCTGAAATGTACACGAAATTGTACGAACGTATGAAAGAGATTGAGCTTACCTTAATCTATACGAAGTTGAGATACTATCGTGGGGATTATTCGCAGGAAGTAATCAATCAAATGGTAGATGATTTTAATTATTACTCGTCTAAATTTGATATAAATCGCGTTCAAGAAAACGGCGCGGCGACGCAGGGCATGTTCGATGCTTATAAGAAGTAAGGAGGGGAAACAAGATGAAGAAAAAAAGAATAATCAGCGCTTTGTTGGCCCTCGTTATGGGGATAGGTTGTGTCGGTTTTACCGCTTGTAAGGATGGGGAGGAAAGCTCTTCTATGGAAAGCAGTAGCAGCGTAGAAGAAAAGGAAGAGATTGAAACCTTCTATTTCGCAGAAAAAAGGGTGGAATTTCCCGTCGGTGCGGCATATGAAACTTTACTTGTAGGATTGGAAGAAGGTGAAACTGTTACCTACTCTTCCAATGATGAAACGGTTGCTACGGTGGATGCAAGCGGGATCATCACGGGCGTAAAAATTGGCTCGGCGGTTATCAAAGCGACGACAAGCATGGGTAAAACGGCATTGATTGCGTTGACGGTTTTGGATAACACCATGATAGCAACGCCGTATATCAAGCTGTCGAAAACGTCGGTATATTTGAGTGTTGCAGATGAATATCATTTGTCGGCAGAGTTATTGTATAAAGGTGAAACGGTAGATTGCGCGTTGTCTTGGACAAGTGACAATCCTGCCGTTGCGACCGTAGAAAATGGTATCATCAAAGCGGTTGGCGCAGGGGAAACAAAACTTACAATTTCGACGGTTTACGAAGGAAAAACAGTGACGTCGATTGCAAAGGTTACCGTATCGGAAAGTGAACTGTTAATTTGTCCCGATTACGCAGGGAAGTCTGTGGTGCAGGGGAAAACGATGCCTTTAAGCGTTTTTGCAATGCAAAATGGGGAAGTGATTACGGTCGATAAAGTCGAGTATTCGGTATCCAATACAGCAATTGCCATAATTCAAAACGGCGAGCTGCTCGCTAGAAGTGGCGGCGACGTAACGGTAACGGCAAGCTTTACCTACAACGGGCAATCTTATTCGTGCGCAACCCCCATACACGTTTATGGCGAACATACGGTTACAATCTATTCCTTTGGCGAAAGGGATAGAACATTGCGTGGATTGCTGTATGGGGAAACGGTTACGCTTTCCTTGCTTAATCCGATTGACGGCAGAGAAGTGAAGTGTTGGTACGTAAACGGTGAAAAAATTGAAGGGAATACGTTTAGCATGTTGGATGAAAACGTTGTTGTCATCGCAAAATACGTAAACGAAGCGGAAGAAGATTTTTCTGCAAGATTCTCCGAAGGAAAGCTTATCAACACCTCGCAGGCAAAGGCAACGTATAAAGCGGATAGCATGACGGATAGGAACGGCAATACGGCAAACGGCGGCGGGTACGTGTACTTTGAAGCACCCGACTGGGGTTCACTGCAATTCAATTTTGACGAAAACGTTACGGTGACGGCAACAAGCAAGGTAAAAATCCGTTTGTATTGCCCTAAAGAAACGATTTTGTTGTACTTTGGTATAGGCGAAAACGATACTGTAGCAGTTGCCGAAGGCATTGCAGGAAAACAAGAACCGCAGCACAAGCTGGGTATAGAAATTGCAACGGACGTATGGACGGAGATTGAAATTCCGCTGACATATTTTGCGGAAGTCGGTACGGTTGTCAGTGGTTTCTCCATATCTGTATCGAACAACAGCTATTGTTTGCTCGATGATATTGTAGTACTTTATGAATGATAAAAAACTTCTCAGGAAGTAAGGAGGAAATTATGAAGAATAAAAAGAACTTATTATGTGCTTTGATGTTGGCAGGGTTGCTTAGTGCGTCGATGACGGGTTGCGCCGATCTTAGTGACAGTGTTGGGAGTTCCAACAATTCGGACACCAGTATTAATACTGAAAGCCCTACAGAAAGCCCTAATGAAAGCACGGGTGACGAAAGCAATTCGTCTGGCGGCGGTGACACAGAAATTACGCACAAAA
>JAFVQP010000182.1 GCA_017504735.1 Clostridia bacterium
GGGACGGAGGCTGGAATTGTGCAAAAACAACGGTTTCGGTTGCGGTTACGCAGGATTGCGCAGGTATTAGAATGCAGTTCGTAATGAATAGCGAAGCGGGCGCATATTTCAAGATTACAGCGATTAGAATCGTTAATGCACAATAATAATTTTCACATAAAAAGTGGCTGTGTGTACCGTTTCAAAGCGGTACACACAGATAGACTACTTTTTTCATCTTAGAGAAATCAAGTAAGAGGTTTAACATGAAAAAGAAAATATCTGTTGTTTTAGCGACGATACTTGCAACGGCGGTTGGGTTGTCCGCTTGTGGAACGAAGAATTATCAATTTGACGTTCCCAGCTATGACGAAGATACTGCCATTACGATTGGGGTTTGGAATGGTTCCCACTTTGATTTAAGCGAAGAGGAATTAAGCAATTTGCAGGATGCAGGGGTTAATTTACTTGTAGGAACTTATACGAAAAATACACCTTTGGAAACGTTTATCGACCTTTGCGCAAAATATGAATTAAACGTCATTGCCGACCAACGCCCTTGGAACGGCTTGACGCCTTCTTATATAAATAAAGACAATTTCTGGGGATTCTGCGTTTATGATGAGCCGTTTATGGAGGATTTGGCTACCTTAACGAAGATGAAGCAGGAATACACGCAAAAAATGGGGGATAGAATGTTCTACGTGAACTTGAACCCCAGCTATGCGAACATCGGGACAACGTATGAAAAATATCTGGAGGCGTACATTGATGAATGTGGCTTGGAAATGGTATCTTTTGATAATTATTCCTTGATGAAGGACGAGGATACCGGCGAGGCTTACGTTCGGGAAGAATATTTGTATGATTTTGATGTTTGCAGTTATTATGCAAGAGAAGCAGGAATTCCGCTTTGGTACACATTATTGACCTCAGGACACCTTTGGTATATCAATCCTACTGCGGAAGATTTGATTTGGCAAATGAATCTTGCTATGACGTACGGTTCGAAATATTTATTGCATTATATTTATTCTTCACACGAGCCTACGTATTTGTATCCTATGGTGGACATGGAAGGTAAGCCCACGGAAACCTATTATAAGGTTGCGGAAGCGAACGCAGCGATTCGAGCTTGGGATCATATCTATATGAATTACGAGTGGCTTGGGACATCTGCGGTAGAGGGTTCTACACAGCAGTCGGGATTGTTTGATTGTTTGAAATATAACGTAGATATAGACGAAACGTATGCGTTGGAAGACGCTACGTCCAATTACGATGTTTTGATTGGGCATTTTGAAGACGAGGAAGGACGTAGAGGGTATATGATTAGCAACCCTACTAATCCTTATGATGATCAAACGGCAGAAGTGTCTCTTACAATTTCGTCGAAGTATCAGGGCGCATTAGTAGTTCAAAACGGAGAAGAAAAGGTCGTTACTTTACAAAAAGGGAAGCTTTCTTTGGAAGTATCCTCTACTGGAGCGGCATTTGTAATTCCGTTGAAAGCGAAATAAAATTATTCGATAAAAACGTAAAAAATTAAAAGTGTTTTGAAATAGGAGAAAATCTCGTGAAACAAAAAAATTATTACGATGAACTTTATATTCAAGTTTTATTCCTTGAACGAATGGACGTTTTGACTGTTTCCGGTGGGGATATTATGACACCAGAAGGCGACTATGACGATGATGACGGGTGGAATGAATAAATAAGGAGTTCCGCTATGAAAAAATTATGGATCAGCATCTTGGCTGTGTTGATAACAATAGGTTTTGCCGGTTGTATTGATAACGGTCAAAATAAAGACAGTGGAAAAGATTCGGCTGGCCAATCTTCGCAAATAGAAAGCGATAGTAGCGAGGATTTAGACAGTGACAGTTCTGATGCGGGAAGCTCAAGCGATGAAGAGAGCAACTCTAATTCGGGAAATTCACCGCCAAATGGAACAGCTGTTCCACCGATAACGAACGGCGGAAACTTTGACGGAACGGTATAACGGATATAATTAAGGAGATAGAAACATGAAAAAATTAAGCGTGTACATACTTTCGCTTTTATGTGGACTTTGTATGGTGTTTGGCATTGCGTTTACGTTGAATACGACGGTTGCAAGTGCGGACACAGGTGTGGGTGCAATGCCTACGCTTTCGACGACGAAATATAAAATTTCTAAATCGCAAGAGCATATGTTGCTTGCGACGGGTATTAAAGATTACGAGGACGTATACGAAGTAGGCTATGCCTTTAAGGATACGGAAGGTGTGACGAAGTATCACGCCGTTACGACGAAATATTATACGTCTATCACAAGCGGCAATTCTACTTGGACGGTAGAGGATATGTTCGGCGGTGATTATACGGGTATGATCGTATGGGAAATTGCTTACGACCAAGCGCAAGCATATACTTATCAAGCGTATGCAAAGGTCGGCGATAGAGTGGACGGCAATTTGGTTACGTCGGATACAATCGTATACGGTACGAGAAAAGACCTTGGTGCTACCACTTGCACGCTCACCTTTGACTTAAACGGCGGTACGATAGATGGTAAATCCGCAGTGGCGGATAAGACAGTGGCGTATGGCAGTGCTTTCGGCGAATTGCCCACCCCCGTAAAAGAATACGTAAGTTTTGTCGGTTGGAATACCAAACGCGACGGTACAGGTGAAACCATTACAGCGGAAACGATTTCGGACATGAAAGGTGATGTCGTGCTCTATGCAATTTACAGCAAGGGCTTAGATTTCACGACGGCAGATCAAATCAATATGTTCAGCAAGCCTGAAACGGTAAGCTATTCCATCGTAGATAACTATTTGAAGATTTCTGGTCAGTCGGGCGCGACGAATATTTTGGCTGAGGAGAAGCCTTATGTCCAAAAGGAGGTAAACATTATGGAAAATCTGAAGGGCAAA
>JAFVQP010000183.1 GCA_017504735.1 Clostridia bacterium
CTTGCCGTCTTTCGTAACGTAGATATCGAAAATATATACGCTACCGTCCTTGTTGTAGTTCTGATCGGCAATTGCCGCAAGAACTTCTGCTGCTTCTTCTGTGGTCGCCACGATCTCGTTGCTTACCAAGGTAGAGCCTTCTTCAAAGCTACCGCCGTCAACAACGATACCGTATTCGTTTTGCAACGATTCGAGCGTGGTGCTTCCGTTATTACACGCCGTAAGGGAAAATGCAAAAACGGCAATCAAAAGAAGAAGTATTGTTACTAATAGGGATTTTTTCTTCATTTTTAATGCCTCCTTTTGTTTTCCCCCTTGCCCCGAAAGACAAGGGGTGATCTTTTTTAAACCGATTATTTCTTTTTGAAGATGGCAAGGAACTCAGCCCAAGTTTTCTTCTTAATAACAAACCAAACAAGAGCAAACCCGCCAAGACCGAGCACTACTACCGAGCCAACAACGATACCAACGATTGCACCCGTTCCAAGCCCTGCATCCTCGGTGATACCGATAATGGCATACTGTGAGAAGTGGTCGGTTTCAAAGGTAATCGTACCGTCCTCATTGACGGTGGTCTTGCATTCCTCGTAGCTTCCGTCGGGAGCGATATAAACCACTATAATTTCGTCATACTCTGCCGCAAGGTCAGGTGCAGGTAACGTTATCTCTACCTTACCGTCAGGCTGAATTTTCGCGCCTTCAAGAAGAAGTGAAAGATCGAACATTCCAAGAGGCTTTGCCGCGCCTTCGGCGGTTACGGCAATTTCCCCAAGTACCTGTTCAGGAACTTGTTCCGTAGGCATTTCGACAACGTCAAACACCGTTCCTTCGGGAATATAAGCGTTACTGCCTGCAGGAACGTTAAGCACCGTACCGACTACATCACCGCTTACCTGAACCATTTTCTTAGGCAACTCTTCGGTGTAGAAGTGTGAGCAGAGAGAGCATGTATAGGTTACTTCGCCGACTTCTGTTGCGGTCGGCTCTTTGGTTACCTCTCTCACGTAATCGTGAGGAAGAATGGACTCGTAATCACACTCCATACAATCATGAATGTGGTCGTTGTTGTCCTTTGCGATCCAATCGTTTAAGCTATGTTCGAAATCCTCGCTTGCTCCGCAAGTGGGGCAAGAATGCGTATGGTAAATTTCGTCCTTCATCGTCCAATCGCCATAGGTGTGGTCGCCGCTTTCGCTTGCACCGCATTCGCATTTGCGAATGTGCTTCATATCGTTATTGGGATCGGGCATCCAATCTCCAAAGTTGCATACGTGAGGAGGTTCTGCTGGCTTTGTTTCGTAGGCATCGCAACCGTCTGCGGTACAATGTCTTGTAATACCCTCAAAGCCTGCGTATTCTCCCCATTCACCAAAGGTGTGGGATGCTTTTTCTGTCGCATCACAGCCTTCGGCTTTACACTCGTGTGTATGATATTCGCCGTCAAGCTTCGTCCAAGGTGCTGTGAAATCGTGATTTGCGCTTTCTTCCGCATCGCACTTATCGCATTCACGCTTGTGCTGTGTATCATTCAGCTTCGACCAAGCGCCAAAACCGTGCGCTTCGCTTTCAAATTTTTCACAAGCGGAATCCTTACAATCTCTCCTGTGATTTCCGTCCTCGGTATCATACCAATCACCGAAATCGCAGGTGTGAGCAGGCTGATACGGTGCGGAAGCATAGAGATATACGCAAGCCTGCGTGTCGTTGGTGTCCCAGTAGCCACCGTTTTCGTCGTCTATATACTCGCTACCTTCAAGATCGTAATCATTGCCTACGACGAAACGTAATTCGCCGTTATAATCGCGGAGACGGAGACATCCAAGCTGCTCCCCAAACTCAGGAGAGAAGGCATTCCAGGATTTACTGAGCGCTACGCTGCCCTCCTTGCAAATATCAAGGAATTCCAAACCGCCAACATACTCGTCATTTTCCCAATCGTAGGTGTAGTAGCTGTCTCTGTCATTGTAGAAGAGTACTGCCCAATAGTAGGTGTCGCCCTCATCGGGGTACAGCTTATTGTACGGTCTGTCCTCAGGGATAAAAGCAGGCGAGTTGATAAAGGTGTTGGGGATAACGAACTGCACTACGCATTCGTAAGTGTAGCGGAAGACTTCCTCTTGTCCGTCGATTTCTTCTTGGCTATGTAGCTTTATCATCTCAAACTCAAGAGCATCTTTTACCGCATCGTGAGAGATCGTGCCATCGGAATGGAGGGTGATTTCCTTTACAGGTATGCCTACCGTTTGACCGTAGAGCATATCCGTAAGATAACCATGGCATATAGAGTCAAAATATTCCTTGAGTTCTTCTTCCGTTTCACATTCCTCTAAATAGTCGTAAACACCGTTTGTATTCCAGTCGATTTCAAGGATGTCGGGGGCTCCGTTATTGTTTTCATCAACGTTGTATATGTCTGCGTAACCATCTCCGTCAAGATCGAAAACATAGGAATAAAGAACGCTGCTGTCAGGGGTGTAATATTTCCCTTCATATTCAGCCACGAGAACGTACATGGTATCGTCCGCAAGCGCAAAGAAATCGGTTTTGTTTGTTACCTTGCTGTACACGGGAACGGGACGGTTACAGTTATTGCATTTCTCACCATTCCAATCGTGATCGAGTGCATCTATTTCGGGGAACCCTTCGTATGCCGCCGTCATTCCCTCGTTTGAGAAATATGTGTCACAAAGACGGCAATACCAATATTCCTTACAGCCCTTTTCCATACAGGTAGGAGCATCTGCATCACCGTGAACGTTTTGCTCGTGCCCGCAAGGAGCTGCGTAGAGATACGCCTTTACGTTTACGCCTACATCATAGTTGTCGGGGTCGGCGCTTCTCACCTCGTTGTATTCTTCAGATTTGTCACGCAAAGCAAACACGTAATTTGTGCCCGTATATTTCAAATCAAGCACGCCATACACCCACGTGTCAGAATCGCCAATCCAATCTATATAAGAATCGTAAAGATAACCGCTTCCGTCACCGTTTGCGTGCCACAAAGGACGGCTATAGCTGTAAGTTTCCTCGGGGCTGTAATAACGGATACCGCCATCAAACCACGTTTCCCCTTCAGACTCGAATGGAACGCTTAAAGCAAGTAGCATATCTCCGTCAACGTACATATAAGAGCCAGCGTTCATCTGATATTGCATAGCACCAACGTTTACGCTGTTAGAAATACCAGAGAAGGTATTGGTTTGTGCATCATAATATTCGGTAATGTCAACGGCATACACGGAATCAACTTCTTTAAATTCAGTGTAACGAGGATTACCGGGAGTGTAATAGCGGTCACCGCTTTTTACAACGTAAAGAAAGGTTGTTCCGTTCTGCTCCTCTAAATTATCCTCGGTGAAAAGGCTGTACGTCTTTCCCTCGGTGCATACATCAAGAGAGTCCCCATCAAAAAAGGCGCGCGCCGTCAAAGGCATGATCCCGAGCAGCATTGACAGCATCATAAGGATTGATAAAACCGTCAATAGCGTTTTTCTTTTTATATGTGTTTTCATATTGTTCTCCTTTAAGAGATTTTATGGAGCGGTGGGTGTTTCCACCCACCGACCGTAGTTTGCCGAGTTATCATTTTTTTGTGTTTAGAAAACGCAAATATAGAATTCGGTATCAGCTTTCAAGGTGACCATAATATAGAAGTTAGTACCAACAATAGATTTATTCTCGTCTGCAGGATCATAAATATTGCTACCATCGTAAATAAAGTCCGTAATCTCGTTAAAGTTTGTATCGTACAGCTTAACCTCATATTTTGCAGCATCAAGAACGTTTTCATCGCCATCCTTGAGGAGCAAAGAAGCACCCCAATTTGTATCCTTGTTGACCTTGAAATAATAGTAAGCACCGTTTACACCGGCCAAATTGTTGGATTCATAGAAACCACTTTGATTCGAGCTTACGTCAAAAATTCGCTCTGCATAGCGGAAGGTAATCGCATCACCAGAAGCGGTGGCAGAATTCTTTGTAATATGAACGTAGTAGGTGCCTGCCATTGTGGCTTCAAACTCAAAACCTTTCATCGTTACCTTGTAGCCATAGGGACTATATACCGTAACCGTGCAATAATTTTCGTTTGGCTGAATGTTCCAATATCCAGGCTCCGTTGTATTCAGCGCGTAAATGCCGCCTTCCCAAGAAGCGTAACCAACGGGAACGGTAGCGATAACGTCCGTAGATTTGAAGGTGCTAATCGTATGGTTCGCACCACAGTTACAGTAGCCGTAAACATCGGGCTTGCATTTTTCCGAATAGGTCATCGTACCGTATTTGTTATTTGTTATAACGAGCGTATAATTGCTTGCATCAGCGCCTTCAAGAGTGACCTGTGCCTGTCCCTGCAAAGGTATTCCCTCACGAGGTGCAACGAGATCACTTCCGCGCTCCTTCCACATCGCCGTATTATTGTGACCGCTTTCGGTCCACGTAATATAGACCTCGTCGCCATAGACTACACCATTGGTCGCATTGAGATACGCAGAACCTGTTTCAAAGGTGTTTTCAGTAATTTGAACGTTAAGGTTGGTAAGCTCCATGGGAATAATTTCCGCCTCGCACTTAGATACGTTTATCTTGTAATTGTTTATAAAGCTTTCTTCAAGGCCACTAAGCGTTACGTTTACCAAATTTGAGCCTACGTCGGAATCTTCAAACCTGAACACAAAGAAACCGCCCATATAGGATTCGTCTTCTGTCGATGCGGCGTTATGGATAGTTATGCCGTTTACGGCTACGTCATCCATCATGGTAGTGTAGCCGTCGTAATAGAACTGTGCGTCGGTAACCCAAATTTCGCGCGGAATAATTGAAAACTCATAAGTAGTTCCAAGCACGTAATTTTCTTCAATAAAGCTGGGTTCAAATCCTGTTTCCTCAGATGTATCAAGTGCTGCGCCTGCGTTAGGTGTAACGAAGCCGACCTCAAGTGTGATTTCGTCTGCATTAACGATATCAGAGTGCTCATTCTTGCTTATAATAGCCTGACGGTATTCCATACCGTTATATTCAAATGAGTAGGTAAGGTTGTCAATTACACGAGGATTAATGCTTGCCGAGCACTTGGAGAAGTCAATCGTATAGTTGGGGTTGTATTCCTCGCTAAGATCAACTTTGACAAGAGTAGCGCCAACGTTCTTGCTATCAAAGTACCAGGTGATATCGGAAAGTTCTACTAAATCGCCTGCAACCACGTTTTGAAGTATCGCTACGGGGTATTCGTCGCCGCAGAAGTTTTCAGAACCGTCATAAACGAATTCCGTATTTTCTGCCCAAATGGGACGCTTGGTAACGGTAATCGTTGCTACGGCACCGTTTTCCTTGTAATTGAACTGGTAGTTGCCACAGTCAGCACCAACGAGATAACAGCTGTCGTTCAAACTCCAGTTACCGCTAGAATCGCTAAGCACGTAAGTGCCTACGTTATACTCGATATCATCGTTTGTTCCAAGAATAACAACGTCATCCGAAACAACGCCGTGCTCCGCACCAAGTACGTATCCTCTGTCAAAGGAGTCGTTAAAGCCCTCTTTACCGTTATAAACCTTGGTAAGTTCAAGGTAGTTCAAGGTTTTGGGGGTAACGGTAATCTCACCGACGACGTCATCGCCATAGAAGTCGTAATTAGCCGCGTCATCGCCGAGCAGCCAGACGGTGTCTCTATCATCAGTAGAGTTCATACGGACAAAGTAATACGTGCCCACGTTATAAGGAATGTCATCACTAGTTTCAAGGAAAACGGTATCTCCTGCGATAACACCGTGATCAACGCCAAGTTGACAGTAGATACCGGCGTTTTCACCAAAACCGCGTTCACCGTTATAAACCTTTGTAACTATAAGGTAGTTCAAGGTCTTTTCCGCAATGGTGAACTCTCTTTCCACGAGGTCACTTGCGTGGGTATCGGTTTCATCAACCGTTACTACCACCTTATAGGTGCCTGCATCGGTGGGGCGTTCGGTGAGCTTTTCATCGCCCTTATAGTACGCGAAGTTTTCCGCACCTACGCCGTCAAACGTAACGGTAGGCTCTGCAACGGGCGTGCCGTCATAGGTTTTGGAAATATCTAAAACTTGCAAGTTTGCAGGGAGCTTATCCGTTTCAAAGGTAAATTCGTCCGTCGTTGCGATTGCTCCGCATACGCAGGATTTGTAATATACCGCTTTCGTCGTAGCTGTTGCCGCCGTCTTTAAGGTGTCGGCGTTTACCGTTTCCAAGGTATAAGCGTGCGCCGTTTCGTCTTTCTTATCACCGCAAACCGAGCAAGCGTACCAGTGCGTGGTTTCGCCAGCCGTTAAGGTGTCAGCATGGTCATGCGTAATTGTGCGCGTTGCACCGCATTCATTACAGTCAGTATCGCAAGCGTTGTCGTAAACGTGCGCGCCTACCGTTCTTTCCGCATTACATACGTTACAAGTGGTGTCGCAAGCGTTGTCGTAAACGTGAGGCTCAACCGTTCTTTCCGCGTTACATACGTTACAAGTGGTATCGCAAGCGTTGTCGTAAACGTGCGCGCCTACCGTTCTCGTATAACCACACGTATCGCAGGTATCATCGCAATCGTTTGCGTAAACGTGCGCAGCAAGATCGCTGATTTCTTCTTCGTGTTTACAGGTTGCCTCGTGCCAATGGTTGGTGGCATCACTTGACCATTCCGCCGCGTAGGAATGGTCGTGCAGGGCAATCGGCAATACGATAGCGCAGGTTGTACCTGCCACCACAACTGACGCCGTGGTGATTGCAATCGCTTTATGCGCAACTGACCATTTCCAAACTTTGGTTGCAGTGGACTTTATCCAAGCCCCAATTTTTCCAAAAAATGCTTTCATATTCTTTTTCCTCCTTTTTTGTTTTAAGCAAGTGCTTGTTTTAATTTTACATGTTCAAGTATCTCAATAAACTTCGGCTTACCTTTTCCCTGACGGAGAATGTTTCCGTCAAACTCAACCCTTACCTGTCCAGGCAAGGTATAAACGTCACCGTGCTCATCGAACAGTTCCATGTAGAAGTACCATACCGCCGTGTCGAGATTTTTATGCCTTTCGGGGCAGAAGAATTTGATCACTCGTCCTGATCGCTTCAGCTCGAAAAGAAGATAATCTCTATCGGAGTTTTTAGGTACGGTGAAGATTGGAAAGTCCTTTTCAAACATTATTGAAAAGGCGTCGTGTGGCTCGTTGATGCAGAGGAAATCGGTTTCGGGAAGATTCTCGTTGACGAGATATTCAAAACCTTTTTCCACGGGGAATTCAAACTCGCCAAACAGGATATGTTTTTCGGTCACATTTCACCACCTCCATTTTGATTAGATATTACTATCTTGCCTATATTTTATCATATATACTTCCTTTTCCACTACACCCCTTAGGGGTGAAAGTTTGCAATTTTAGGGGTGAAAAAGGGTGAAAGAGACATTTTTGAGTGTGATTTTCTCATTTTTGGGTACAAAAAAAGGACGTCGGAGTTTTCCGTCGTCCTTTATAGGTGTTGGTTTACATTTTAGCCGTTATTTTGAAGCAAAAGCTCGTATAATTCTTCTCGGCAACTGATGTTCAGCTTGCCATAAAGCGTTCTTGTATAGGTTTTTACCGTATTCTCAGAAAGGTGCAATTCATCCGCTATCTCTTTGCGCTTTTTGCCTGCGATAACCATTTCGAGGATTTCACGTTCTCTAATCGAAAGCGGAGCATCCTCTTTCACAAAGGTCAGTACCTTTGCAAGCTTGGCGTCCATCGTCATTGTCGTGATTTGTACAGCAAGGTCTTCTTTTTCTGCTTGGGTATATTTTGAAAGGTCGTTTTTGTGTACGTAGTCCTGAAGCATCAACCATACGCCGAGGAATGCAAATGCGCTGATGGGATACATGACAGAGAGCAATTCAAACTCCCACGGGATAACCTTTTGGATGCACCAAAATCCGATGTTGCCAACTACGATTGCGATGATAATGCAGGCTTGCTTTTGCGATGCTATTTTTTTCTTCTTAAGCGATACAAAAAATACGGTAATCATCGCTACAAAATAGCTGACAACGTATATCAGGTTTGTCGGGTGCAACACGCCGTATTCCTTGCGGAGAACGGTGGAGCCTGCAATCGTTTCTATCGTGGCGTCCGTGTAATACCAATCAAGGTATCCCGTTGTGCAGATGATAGCAAACATAACCGCCACCACACCGATTAACGCCCCTGTTATCCATTTTTTATACGTATAACCGCAAAGCTTTGATACAATCATAAACATACACAGGGGGGTCATCACTTGTCCGAGGTATGTAATCTTGTTTGCAAAGAGTGCAAATTCCACCGTCCTGGAAAATGCGGTTAAGGTGTATCCGAGGTTGACTATTGCAATGCTGACGAAGAGAATAAACAGCCACAGCTCGCCTTGCTGTTTCTTTCGCATTTGGAAGAAGTACGCCGGCATGAGTATAAGCGATACTAAAAATAACGCGCCATATGTATATTGCATAGTCCACCTCCTTTGTAGATTTCTCACTTTGTAAACAATTGATTGCATTATCATACCATAAATTTATGAATAAGTCAAGGTGTTTGGGCTCGTTTGCGAAGATACGCGTCGTTTTTTATTTATGGATTCTCTCTTGCATAAAAAATCTCTCCCCGATTTGGGGAGAGAGGTTGGATTGATTAGATATCCAGTTCAGGCGGAACGTCGATTTCGTCCGACACGTATTTGCCGTTTTTCTTGCGCTGACGAACGCATTCTGACAGCAAATATTCGATTTGACCGTTTACCGAGCGAAAATCGTCTTCCGCCCACGCCGCAATCGCTTCATACAGCTTTGGGGATAAACGTAAGGGGATTTGTTTTTTGCTGTTTTCGTTCATAATCGCATACCTGCTCCTGCCATTTTAGTAAAATTCACTATTTTAAGGGTTAGTATAAGCTGCCCGTATTGACGATGGGCTGCGCATCGTGATTGCCGCAAAGTACCACCAAAAGGTTGGAAACCATTGCCGCTTTTCTTTCCTCGTCAAGCTGTACCAAGCCGCCTTGGTTTAAGCGTTCGAGTGCCATTTCTACCATACCAACTGCGCCGTCTACAATCATCTTTCTTGCATCAATGATTGCGGAAGCCTGCTGACGCTGCAACATTACCGCCGCAATTTCAGGGGCATACGCAAGGTAAGTGATGCGCGCTTCGATGATTTCAATACCTGCTTCGTTTACACGCTGTTGAATTTCATCACGGATACGAGAAGCAACAAGGTCGCTAGAGCCTCTCAAACTGCCGTCGTCCGCCACGCCGTCACCCGTCGTATCAACGCCAGGGGCTACGTCGTAGGGGTAAATGCGTACCACGTTTCTAAGTGCGCTGTCGCATTGCAGGGAAAGATATTCCTTGTAGTTATCCACGTTAAACACCGCTTTTGCCGTATCAACGACACGCCACATAACCGCGATACCGATTTCCACAGGGTTGCCCAAACAATCGTTGATTTTTTGACGGTTGTTGTTGAGGGTCATAATTTTCAAAGAAATTTTTTTGTCGGGTACAGCATTGAGGTTGATTTTCAACTCATTGTCGCCGATGGCGGTGGAGTGTTTCCCAACGTCACCGCTTTGGTTGAGTTTGGTCAACGAGGCAGGGTTTACCGCCACGCAGAAGGGGTTGATGGCATAAAAGCCTTCGCCTTTCAACGTACCGATGTATTTACCGAATAAGGTTAAAGCGAGCGCTTCCTGCGGTTTTAATACGCGCAAGCCGATGAGAGGGATCCAAATAAAGCACATTAAAACGATGCAAACAACGGTGCCTACAAGAAAGGGCGTTTCTAAGTTTGCGTTTGTGGTTTCTTCCGATAAAACGCCAAAAGCAATCGTACCGGCAAGGGAAAGCAACGTTAAAAACCCATAAATGAGAAGGGTGCGCATCCCATGTTTTTTATTTGTTAAAATAATTTCTTCCATAAAAACCTCCATGAAGATTTTGATATTAAAATGATATCATATTATTTTATCATTGTCAAGAGGTTTTTGTGAAAATATCTAAATTTTTTTAGCCGATGAGGGTTTCGTATTCTTCGTAGAGGGTGTCAAGCTGTGTTTTGATTTCCTCCAAGCGGTTGCATTTTTCCGTCAATAAGGGGAAGTTTGCCGTTACGGCAGGGTCGGAAAGGGATGCGTTGATATCTGCGTCCTCCGCCTCTAATTTTGCGATTTCTTCTTCTATTTTTTTGATGCGCGTTTGCCTGCGCGCGTCTGCCGCACGTTCTTCTTTCGAACGATAGTAACCCGATTTTTTGTCAGTATTTGTCGAAATGGAGGGGGCAGGTATGGGTTGAACACTTTTTTGCACCGTTTTTACTGCCTCTTTTGCCGCAATCTTTTGCGCGTGGTATTCTTCGTAGTTGCAGTTATACTCGGTTGCATTGCCATCTTCAAGTTCGAGGATTTTACCAGCCAAAGCGCGGATAAAGTATCGATCGTGCGATACGAATAATACGGTACCATCAAAGGCTTTTAATGCGCTTTCCAAACTTTCCCTTGCAGGAAGGTCAAGGTGGTTGGTGGGTTCGTCCAAGATGAGGAAGTTGCCGTTTTCACATTCAAAGACGGCGAGGGCGAGTTTGGCTCTTTCACCGCCTGACAGCATCCGCACCTTTTTGTCCATATCCTCGGCAACCAAACCTGCTTGTGCGAGAATGTTTCTTACCCGTGTTTGATCCCACGTCACGTGTCTACCCCAAAGTTCTTCCAAAACGGAAGCGTTCAAATCGAGGTTGGCGTTCTCCTGGTCGTAGCAGGCGATTTTTGCAAACCGTCCAAGCCGTATGGCAGGGTTTTTACCTTTGACAATTTCTTTCACAAGGGTGGATTTACCCGTACCGTTATCCCCGACGACGGCGCATTTTTCACCGCGCGTCAAACCAAAGCTTGCCTTATCAAGCAAGACCTTTTCCCCTGCGGTGAGGTGTAAGTTTTCCACCTCCAACACTCGTTCATAGGGCTTGTCCGTATAGGTAAAAACGAAACGAGGCGGTGTAGGGGGCAGGGCAGGCTTTTCGATGAGCTCCATCTTTTCTAATGCCAGCCTGCGTGATTGCGCCATCTTCGTGGTGGAAGCGCGGACAAGGTTTCTATCCACGTATTCCTGCATGTGCGCCCGTTCTTCCTGTTGCTTTTCGTATTCTTTCAAAAGATGCGCTACTTTTTCTGCTTTTAACACCTTATACTTGGTGTAATTCCCCTTAAAAACGGACAATTTTTTGTTTTCGATTTCGTAAATAGCGGACACCAAGCGATCGAGGAAATATCGGTCGTGCGATACCGTCAAAATGGCGCCTTTATAGGTGGAAAGATATTCTTCTAACCAAAATAACGTCTTCATATCGAGGTGGTTGGTGGGTTCGTCCAAAATCAAAAGTTCCGGGTCTTCCAACAGCAAACGGCACAGCTTCAAACGTGTTTTTTCACCGCCCGACATGGTATGAATGGGCTGGTCGTAAACGTCTTCAAAGCCCATACCGTTGAGTACGGTACGAATTTTTACCTCGTAATGATAACTATCGCGCGCAGCGATTTGCTTGTTCAGATATTCGTACTTTGCAGAAAGGGCGCGGTATTCGTCGCTTCCTTCCTGCGCCTGCGCAAACAAAGCTTCCGTTTCACGGAGCGATTCAATGGCACGGATATCCGCCGTAAAAATTTCACGCATTTCTTCGAAAACGGTGTTGTATGAATCGTATCCGCCCGTTTGCGCAAGGTAACCGATACGGATGCTGTTTTTACGAAAAAGCGTGCCGCTTTCGGGTTCAAGTTCACCCAAAATCAAACGGATAAGGGTAGTCTTTCCTTCGCCGTTTGCGCCGATCAACCCAACCCTGTCCCCCTCGTTTAAGGAAAAACAAAGATTTTCAAGCAGGGAACCGCCGTTAAAACCAAAGGATAAATTGTCCGCGGAAAGCAACATAAGCAACCTCGTAAAAAAGAATAAAACGTGCGCCTTAGCGCAACCTAGTATCGATGAAGGATAAACAGAAATTGTATCAAAAAATTCGTTTATATGAGCGTGAAGTGTTGATTGCTTCGCCTTCACGCGCGGCGAAGCTTGCCACCAAGCTCAACAAATGGAAATCAAAGGTATTTGATTAAAAATCCCATTGCGGGATATAAGTTTCCCCGCTTGACTTTCGTTCTTGCGCGAACAAGCGAGGCTCTAAACCGAGCTCTAACGCCGTTTCAACAACGGTGTTATATTCGCGTGCGGTGATGGGGCGTGACAACTCTTTCATGCCTTCGATATCCCCAAACGGAGTATATTGACTCATCAAACTTAAGTAAGTAGAGGGGGGCAGGTATGCGTTGAACCATTTTAAAACGGCTTTACTGTCGTTGGTGCAAAGGGGCATGACGAGATGTCTTACGATGCAGCCGGACAGCATTTTTCCCTCGTCGGTAAAGCGTAAAGGCTTGCTGTTTGCCATAAAGCTGACCGCCTCACTTGCTACCTCGAAGTAGTTCTCCTTTCCCAAGTACCGCTTGGAAAGGGTGGGGGACACAAACTTCATGTCGGGCAAATAAATATCGATATATGGGTCAATCAAACGTAAAGTTTCCACTTTTTCGTAACTTCCCGTATTATAGACAACAGGGATTTTTGGCTGGTAAAGTTCAAACGCTTCCACAAGGTAAGGGGTTAAGTGGGAAGGGGTGACAAGGGAAATATTGTCTGCACCCATATCCTCTAACTGTTTAAAAATATCCGTCAGCTGGAAAGGGGTGACGGGTTTGCCTCGTTTTGCACGGGAGACTTCATAATTTTGGCAAAAAGCACAACGCAAATTGCACCCTGAAAAGAAGATGGTGCCGCTGCCCTTTCCAAAGGAAATGCAGGGTTCTTCAAAGGGGTGCAGGTAAAATTTTGCCACGCGTAGTCCGTCTACACCGCACGCTCCCACGCCTTTAAGGCGGTTCGCGCCGCATTCTACGGGACAAATTGTGCATTTTTCCATCAAAAAGCCGTTCATAATCTACATTATATCACGATTGAATGTTTTTTGCAAGCGATAATTGATTGACAAAGTGGCTTATTGGGTGTTATAATGAAAAAGAACGAATTGCGAAAGAGGATTATAGATATGAGGAAATTTTTTACGAGTGAAAGTGTAACGGAAGGACATCCCGACAAGGTTTGCGACAACATTTCCGACGGCATCGTAGATGCAATTTTGGCGTCCGATCCTTATGCGCGTACTGCGGTAGAATGTGCGGCGGCGTTTGACACTTTGCTTATCATGGGTGAAGTAACGACGACGGCAGTTGTGGATTACGAAGCAAAGGCACGTGAAATCATCAAGGAAATCGGTTACGATTTTGGTACGTTTGCATATGATAAATGCAAGGTTATTGTGGCAATCCATACGCAGTCGCCCGATATTGCAATGGGTGTAAACGCATCCTTGGAAAAGAAAACGGAAGGCGGCGAAGAGGAAAACCAGCTTGGTGCAGGTGACCAAGGTATGATGTTTGGTTATGCTTGCCGTGAAACGAAGGAGCTTATGCCCCTTACCTTATCGTTATCGCATCGCTTGGCGAAGCGTTTGACGGACGTTAGAAAGGATGGTACGTTGTCTTACCTTCGTCCCGATGGTAAAACGCAGGTTACGGTAGAATACGTGGATGGCGTTGCAAAGCGTGTGGACACGGTGGTTGTTTCCACCCAACACGATGCTTTTGTATCACAGGAACAAATCCGCGCTGATATGAAAAAGTACGTTATCGAAGCGATTATCCCTGCGGAATTGATGGATGAAAATACGAAAATTTACGTAAATCCCACGGGCAGATTTGAAATCGGCGGCCCCGAAGGGGATAGCGGTTTGACGGGTAGAAAAATCATTGTAGATACCTATGGCGGAAGATGTGCGCACGGCGGCGGCGCATTCTCGGGTAAAGATCCTACAAAGGTGGATAGAAGCGCGGCTTATTACTGCCGTTATATTGCGAAAAATATGGTTGCGGCAGGGCTTGCAGACGAGTTTGAAATTCAGGTTGCATATGCAATTGGCGTCGCAAAACCCGTTTCCGTATTTGTAGACAGCCATGGTACGGGTAAGTTGAGCGACGAAGAGTTGGCGGAAGTTGTGAAGAAAGAATTTGACCTTCGCCCTTATGCAATTATCCGCGATTTGAAATTGAGAAATCCCGTATTTAAGAAGACGGCGGCTTACGGCCACTTTGGTTATAAGGGGTTCTCTTGGGAGCAACTTGACCGCGTGGATGCGTTGAAAAAATATTTATAATGCTTGTTTGAAAGTAAAAATGGACAGGGCAGGTACGAGATGAAATTGAAAAGGAGGGCGAAAAGGCTCTCCTTTTTTATACAATCATTGTATAGATAAAATGGAGCATTTGCGCAAAAAATGTAAAGGAATGATAAGGGAAAATGTATTATATTTGGTTAAACTGTTTTGATAAGAAATAAAAGTGGGTATATAAATTGAAGATATTGGCGTGTAATTCATGCTTTTTTATGAAAATGGGTATGAAAACGCTTTGCTTTTTTAGCGAAATATTGTATAATATACAATAAGGTTAAAATGCCGTGTTATGTGCTGTTTATAAAATCATACAGGGCAAGAAAAATCAGTAAAATAAATCTATCGGAGTTTTTCTAATGGGATTGATTAAATATTTAATGGGTGGCGACAGCCGCAGAAGTTTGGCAAAGCTGAACAAGATGGCAGACGAGGTAGAATCGTTAGAGCCTAAGTATCAGGTAATGGACGATGTAACCTTAAAAAACCAAACGCAGGTTTTAAAGGATCGTTTGGCAAAGGGTGAAACCCTTGACGATATCCTTTACGATGCGTTTGCGGCTTTGCGTGAAGCGAGTAAGCGTGTACTTGGTATGCGCCATTTCCGCGTGCAAATCATCGGCGGTATTTGTTTGCATCAAGGCCGTATCGCAGAAATGCGTACCGGTGAAGGTAAGACGCTTGTATCTACTTTGCCTGCATACTTAAACGCATTGTCTGGTAAAAGCGTACACGTCGTTACGGTAAACGATTATCTTGCGAAGCGTGACGCGGAGTGGATGGGTAAGGTGCATAAGTTCATGGGCCTCACCGTTGGCGTTGTCGTCCCTGGTATGGAAGACGATGAAAAACGTGAAGCGTACAAATGCGATATCGTTTATGGTACGAATAACGAATTTGGTTTCGACTACCTTCGTGATAACCTGAAAACGGATATATCCCGTATGGTACAGCGTGATTTGACCTTTGCCATCGTGGACGAAGTTGACTCGATTTTGATCGACGAAGCAAGAACCCCCCTTATTATTTCCGGTAAGGGTGAAAAATCTTCTGATTTGTACTTGCAGGTAGATAAGCTCGTTCGCACGTTCTCCGGCGGTTTCGACGATGAACTTAAGGACGAAGAAGAAGCGGCGATGGAAGCATTGCGCGAAGAAAAGAAGAAGAAAAAAGACAAAAATAAGAAAAAACGCAACACGGTTGGCGACAAAGTGTCCTTGGAGGATGCAGGTGAAGAAGATGATGACGAGGAAGCAACAGAAGCGTTTGTAGACTACACCAAGATGACCTTGGAAGAGCAGGCGAACTACGAAGCGGAATTGGAAGAAAAGCGTGCGGCTGCGCGTGCGGCTTCCCCTGAAGGAAAGCGTTCGTTGGCGGCGCAAAGAGAATGGGATTACATCATCAATCGTAAGGATAAGACGGTAGAATTGACGGAAAGCGGTGCGAGGAAGGCAGAACGCTTCTTCCGTATCGATAACATTGCGGAAATTGAACACGCTGACCTCAACCACCACATTCAACAGGCTTTGAAAGCGCATAAACTTTTCAAACTTGACGAAGACTATATCGTAAGCGAAGATGAAATCATCATCGTTGACGAATTTACCGGTCGTTTGATGAACGGTCGTCGTTATTCCGACGGTTTGCACCAAGCAATCGAAGCGAAAGAAGGGGTAGAGGTGCGCAGTGAAAATAAAACCTACGCAACCGTTACCTTCCAAAACTACTTCCGTTTGTATTCGAAACTTTCGGGTATGACCGGTACGGCAAAGACGGAAGAAGCAGAATTTAGAACGATTTATTCGTTGGACGTTGTGGAAATCCCCACCAACCGTCCCATTCAGCGTGTCGATTTGCCCGATATCGTATATAAGACGGTAGACGGTAAAAAGCGTGCGATTGTCAACGAAATCATCGAACGCCACGCAAGCGGTCAGCCGATCTTGGTAGGTACTTCTTCGGTTGATAAGTCGGAAGAAATTTCCCGTTTGTTGAAGAGAAACGGCGTAAAACATAACATTTTGAACGCAAAGAACCACGAACGCGAAGCGGAAATCGTTGCGCAGGCAGGCCGTTTCGGCGCGGTAACCATTTCCACCAACATGGCAGGCCGTGGTACCGACATTTTGCTTGGCGGTAACGCGGAATATTTGGCAAAGAAACGTTTGCGTGAAGAAGGTGCGGATAAGGACGATATCGAACTCGCAATCAGTACCTACATCACCGACGTTAGCGACGATATCCTTGCCCTTCGTGAAAGATATAAGAAAGTTTACGAACATTATAAGAAGGAAACGGATGAAGAAAAGCAGAAGGTTATCGAAGTAGGCGGTCTTTGCATCATCGGTACCGAACGTCACGAATCCCGTCGTATCGACAACCAGCTCCGTGGTCGTGCCGGCCGTCAGGGTGACATCGGTTTGTCCGTATTCTTCCTTTCCTTGGAAGATGATTTGGTTCTCCGTTTCGGCGGTGAAAGAATGAAAGCGGTTTACAATGCCTTTGGTATTGACGAAGATACCAGCCTTCAATCGAAGATGCTTTCGCATGGTATTGAAAATGCGCAAAAGAACATCGAAGGTAGAAACTTCGGTATCCGTAAAAACGTCCTTCAGTACGACGACGTTATGAACAAACAACGTATGGTTATGTACGAGGAACGTATGAACGTATTACGTGGTGCGGACGTACACGCGCAAGTATTGAAGTATATCCCTGATTACGTAGCGGAAACTCTTTCCGCGGCAGTAAACGTAGAGGATATGCCCGAACTTTGGAACGAGGAAGAATTGAACCGCGCGCTCGAACTGAAGGTATTGCCTGAAGGTACCAACTACGTTACGCGTGAACGCTTGATGAAGTGGGATTACGAGCTTGCGTTGAAGAAAATTTCCAACAAAGTTGCAAAGGAATACGAAAAGAAGATTGAAGAATTGAAGGAAATGGGCATCGACTTTGGCGCAGTAGAACGCCGTGTATTGCTTATGACCGTAGATAGAAACTGGATCGATCATATCGACGCGATGGATCAGCTCCGTAAGGGTATTTCTCTCCGCGCATACGGTCAGGTTGACCCTATCATTTCCTATAAGCAAGAAGGCTTTGACATGTTCGATGAAATGATCGCACGTATCCAGCGTACGACGATTAGCACCTTGTTGAAGGTGAAGGTAGAAGCGCGTCCTGCACCTGTGCAGAGGGTAAATGCGGCACCCATGTCCGCAGCGAATGGCGAAAATGCGCAACCTGCGCAAGCGCCTGCACAGCCTACGCAGGCACCTGCTCCTCGTCCTTTCCGCCGTCAAATGCCCGAACCCATCACGAATATGACTTCGTTCAAACAAGCGATGGCAGCGGCGCAAGCAGCGAAGGCTCAGCAAGAAGCGCAAAATCAGCAGGCTAGCGAAGAAAATAAGAACGATAAAGAATAAGGAATTCATATGTTCAAAGCTGACGATTATAGATTAAAAGTACAAGCGATGCGTGAGGTGTTAAAGGAAGCGGAATATGCGCTGGATATCGAGCACCTCCGTCCCCGCCTTGCGGAATTGGAAAAGGAGCAGGAAAGCCCCGACGTTTGGCAGGATTTGGAAAAATCCACCAAAATTGGCCGTGAAATTTCCGCGATCCGCAATAAAATTACGGCGTATGAAAAGGGCGCAACCGCGCTTTCGGATGCGGAAGACGTAATTGACCTCATCGAAGAAACGGAAGACGAAAGCTTGATTGCCGAGTTGGACGGAATGTTGACAACGGCGGAAAAAGATATTGAAGATATGCGTATCCGCGCAATCTTGAAAGGGCCTTATGACAGCCACAATGCGATGCTTACCTTGCACGCAGGCGCAGGCGGTACGGAAGCGTGCGACTGGTGTCAAATGCTTTACCGTATGTATTGCCGTTATTGCGAAAAGATGGGCTTTAAGGTGTACGAGCTTGACCGTGAAGCAGGGGATGGCGCTGGGTATAAGAGCGTCGATTTCCGTGTCGAAGGTGAAAATGCTTACGGCTACTTAAAGGCGGAAATGGGTGTGCATCGTTTGGTGCGTATTTCTCCCTTCGACGCAAACAAACGCCGTCAAACGTCCTTCTGCTCGCTGGAAGTTATGCCTGAGGTAGAAGACGACAATGAAGTAGAAATCAACGATGATGATATTCGTATCGATATTTACCATTCGGGCGGCGCAGGCGGTCAAAACGTAAACAAGGTTGCATCCGCGGTGCGTATTACGCACTTCCCAACGGGTATCGTTGTTCAATGTCAAAACGAGCGTTCGCAGCTCCAAAACAAGGCAATGTGTTTTGCGATGTTGCGTTCGAAATTGCTTGAAAAGAAGATTGAACAGCGTCAGGCGGAAGCGGCGGCGATGAAGGGCGACGTGAAGAAGATTGAGTGGGGTGCGCAAATCCGCTCCTACGTGTTCTGCCCTTATACTTTGGCGAAAGACCATAGAACGGGTTATGAAAAGGGTGACATTCAGTCGGTTATGGATGGCGAAATCCACGGCTTTGTTATCGATTATTTGAAGAAAGCATAAAGACAAGGGCGGTATTCCGCCCTTGTTTTAGACTAATACTGCATTTATTTTCAAGGAGTTTTTATGTACAGACCTTTTGAAAAAACGGACTTAAATAAGGCAGAGCCGATTATCCTCGGCATCGAATCGTCCTGTGATGAAACAGCGGCGGCGGTGATTAAGGGGAGAAAAATTTTGTCGGACGAAATCGCTTCGTCGGCAACCATACAGGCAGAGTATGGCGGCGTTGTGCCTGAAATCGCTTCGCGCGCGCATACAGATGAGATTGCGCGTGTGGTAGAACGCGCCGTTAAGAATGCAGGCATCACGTATCAGGATATTGACGCGGTGGCGGTGACCTATGGCGCAGGGCTTTTGGGCGCGCTTTTGGTAGGCGTTTCCTTTGCGAAAGCATTTGCCTTTGCGCTGGGTAAGCCTTTGATTGCAGTCAACCATATCCGTGGGCATTTGGCGGCGGCGTACTTAGATTGCCCTGAGTTAAAACCCCCGTTTGTGACGTTATTGGCAAGCGGCGGACACACGGCTGTGTTATATGCAAAGTCGGAAGGGGAGTTTGAAATCCTCGGCGCGACCTTGGATGATGCGGCGGGCGAAGCCTTTGATAAGGTTGCAAGAGTGTTGGGCTTAAGGTATCCAGGCGGTCCGCATATTGAGCGTTGTGCATTAGACGGAGAACCGAACGTGCTAATGCCTAAAATGTTGAAAGGCGGCGGCGGGTACAACTTTTCGTACAGCGGTTTAAAGACTGCGGTTATCAATTACTGCCATACCAAAGACCAAAAGAAAGAAGAATATTCGAAAGCGGACGTAGCTTGTTCCTTCCAGCGTGCAGCTGTGGACGTGCTTGTTGAAAAGACGGTTTCGGCGGCGAAAGAAAAGGGCGTGGATACCGTGACGGCAGGCGGCGGCGTGGCGGCAAACGGATATCTTCGTAGTAGCTTGCAGGCGGCGTGCGAGAAAAACGGCTTGCGTTTGGTATTGCCCGAAAGAAGATATTGTACGGACAATGCGGCGATGATTGCGTCCGAAGGACTTGTACAATATCGATTGGGGAATTTTGCGGAAATGAATTTGACTGCAAAGGCGTCTATCCCTTTGGCGGCGACCTTGGAAACGGTGCAAAGTAAAGCGAAGAGGTGCGATAATGTTTGATTGGGAACACCTTGGTGAGTTTTTTCTGCATGCGCTTAAGGATACTTGGCCGTTGTTGCCGTGGATTTTACTCATCTATTTATTAATTGAGTTGTTGGAAAGCAAAGCGGACTTAAGGACGATTAACCGCTTTGGCAATAAAATGGGGCCCTTGCTTGGATCGGCAACGGGGTTAATACCGCAATGTGGCTTTTCCATCATGGCGGCGAAGCTGTTTGAGCAAAAATATATTACCGTTGGTACCTTGCTTGCCATCTTTATGGCGACGAGTGACGAGGCGTTTATTATCATGCTTTCCTCAGGTGAGGGAGCAATTTGGGTATTGCCTATGTTGGCGGTAAAAATTATTGTCGGCGTAGCGGTGGGCTATGCGGCGGACTTCACCTTAAAAGCGATAGGACGGGGGCAGGTATGCGTTGAAATGCCTTCCGCCTATACGGAAAAGCCCCAAACTACGCATGAAATATTCATTCGCCAATATTTAGAAGAGAAGGACGTGGATGTGAAATGCGCCTGCGGCCGTTCGCATGAGGCGGATAGTATTTGGAAAAAATACGTCTTTTATCCCATATGGCATACCTTGAAGGTAGGGGCATTTATTTTCCTTGTGAACTTTGCCTTGACGGCAATTATTCACTCGGTCGGAGAAGAGGTTTTTGCGGAATTTATGCATAAAAACCGCTTTTTGCAGCCGTTTTTGACCTGTATCATTGGGCTGATCCCCAATTGCGCATCTAGCGTTGTGCTCACCGAAACCTTTTTGGCTGGCGGTATTACCTTCGGTTCTTGTGCGGCAGGGTTATGTGCAAATGCGGGCATGGGTTTTGTTGTTTTGCTGAAAAATATGCGGAAATGGAAGAGAAATCTTGCTCTTATCGGCGTTGCGTACTGCGCATCGGTTGCAGTAGGGGTGCTTTTAAATCTTTTCCCCATCATGATATAAAGATAAATACCGCAAGGCTGTTTAAAAGTGCGCAGCTTTGCGGTATATATAATTAAGACACTTTTTAAGAAATTAGATTTTCTTTTTAGGAGGCAACTCATGGAAGAAGTAAAGGTACTTGGTACGGAGAACGGAGTTTTAACAATCGCTCTTTCGGGGGATATCGATTTGGGCAACGCGGAAAATTTTTACACGGAAACGCTGAATGCGTATCAGGCGGCACCGTCCGATATTACCTTTGATTGTCAGGAACTCAACTTTATCGACAGCATCACGCTCGGTACGTTTGTAAAGATTTTAAAAACGCTTAAGGCAAACGGGCATACTATGCGCCTTATCAACTTGCAAGCGAAAATCAAGAAGCTGTTTTTGATTTGTTCGTTGGATAAGATTATGGAGATTGCTTAATATGGAAAAATTTTCTGTAACTTTGCCCTTGACGGGGGAATATTTGACGACAGTGCGCTTGACGACGGGTGGGCTTTGCTCCCTCGTTGGTTTTGACGTGGATTTTGCTGAAGATTTTAAGGTGTGCGTGACGGAAAGCTTGCTTCTTTTAAAGCGTGGCGGTTTTATAAGCGCAACCATCGATTTTACCATTGGCGAGGCGCTCGGTTGCCATATCGTTGGGGTAGAAAAGGGCGGCGAAAAGGAAAATTCGCCCGAAGACGAAATTTCGCGCGCATTGCTTTCCGCATTGCTTGGCGACGTGGAATGGGATATGGATTGCAACGGTGAGGTGTGCGGTATTCGCTTTGAAGGTTGATCATGGCAGAGGAAAAGGTGAACGAACTGTTTAAACAGTACAAAGAGAGCGGCGATATTGCAATCCGCAATCAAATTGCCGAGAAATATCTCTACATAGCCGACATCCTTGCGAAAAAGTTTGTGGGGCGTGGCGTGGAATACGATGACTTGAAGCAGGTCGCCGCGTTTGCGCTTTTGCGTGGTATTGACCGTTTTGATCCCGATATGGGGATGCAATTTACCACGTTCATTACACCGACGATTACGGGGGAAATAAAAAATTACTTCCGTGATAAATCGCGCATGGTAAAAGTGCCTAGGCGGTTGAGTGAACTGGGCGCGGCGATTAAGTCCTTCTCGGCTAAGTTTGAGGCGGAAAACGGCGTAAAGCCGAGTGTAAAAACGATTGCGGAAGTATTGCAGTTGTCCGAAGAAGAGGTTGTGCAGGCTTTAGAAATCGGTGGGACACTTTCTCTTGACGGTATGGCAGGGGATGAGGAAAACGATGGAAAATCGTTGTATTCCTTGCTGGCTGATGAGGATGATAAGTACGACCGTTTTGAAACGAAGGAGATGTTGCGTGCGGCAATGCAGGATTTTTCCGATACGGAAAAGGCCCTTATCAAATACCGCTACGTGGACGAGCTTTCACAAAGTGAAACGTCAAAGCGGTTGGGTGTATCGCAAATGTTTGTTTCGCGTATGGAACGTAAGCTGTTGTTAAAACTCAAAGAAAAGTTGCAGGATTCGATGTAAGCGTGGGGAAATTATGGAGAGTGTTAAGGTATTTGAGGTGAAAGAATACGCTTCCCTGCAAACGGCTTTAGAGGCGCTTTGTCAATTCCTTGCAGGGCATAGGGTTGTCGAGGAAAAGATATTCGACTGTAAGCTGATCGCATGTGAATTGGTGGGGAACGTGCTGAAATATACAACAGGAAAGGCAGGCTTAGAGGTTGCCATTACCGAGGGGGTTGTGCAGATAAAAGCGTTGTCGGATGCGTTTTTTAAACTGCCTGAGGAAATCGTTTGTTCGGGTTTGTATGCGGAAAATGGTAGAGGATTGTTCCTTGTTAATTCTCTTAGCGAGGGACAAATTATTGCGGAAGCGGACGGGATCGTAGCAAAAGTTAAACTGTAAAATAAACGCCAGCTTTGTAGGGCTGGCGTTTTTGCTTTATAATTGTGTATAAAAATACGAGCCAACCAAATGGTTAGCTCGTTTTATTTATAAGGTAGTTTGTTTTTTAGATTTTCATAGAGAATTGATACATCTTCATAAGCAACGTCTGGGACATTCTATCACGATATTGACCAAGATAGATGAAGACCTTACGGAAGAATTCTTTGTTGTCGCCGCCTACTTCATAGTCGGGAAGTTCGGGCATCGTACCTTTAAACTTCAAGATGAAGAGTTCGGTGAATTCGTTTCTTTCAGCCATATCCAACGTAGCGATGAAAGGATCAAAGCTCTTGCAGTTGTAGAAGTCGTAGCCTGCAGTGGTTACGTGAGGTTCGTGAGGGAGGAAGGAAGGATTTACTTCTTCTGCCATCAAAACGCCTGCAACGGGACCGCCTTCGTAAGCGTAAGCTTCAGCATATTCTTCGGTGTGGAAGCCACTAGTAACCTGTTGAACAGCTTCTTCACGGATTACATCTTCGTTAGCTTTTTTGGATTTAATAAGCTGGATAATAGCAATGATAATTTGCAATACAATGATGATTGCTGCAATAATACCGAGTGCTTCAGCGCCAGTCTTTGCTACAACAAGCAAGGAAACAATCAATACAAGGAAATAACGAACGAGATCAAATACGATACCGCCAGCTTTCGTCATGCGGCCGATGGAAATCAACGCGCTGATAAGCATTACTGCTACGCCAAGCGTAGAAACGATTTCCCATTCGCTTGCCAACATTGCGCTCTTACCAATTACCAAAGCAAGCAACATTGCAGCTGCTACGGAAAGGATCGCCTGCAAGAAGTAAGTGCCAGCAACTTTACCAACCTTCTTCGATGCGAAGAGGAAGTAAAGTACCATACCAACTACTGCAAGAATCAAGGTGATAAGGTCGAATTCTTGCGCTGCATTGTAGGTGCCATATGCCAAGCTAAAAGCAACGGTATAAAGCGTTGTGCCTGCGGTGAAATAGAAGAGTGCGGTACGAACCAAAACGGGCGCATTTTTTGCGGTGAAAATAGAAATCAAAGCAAAAATAGCTGCACCGATAAGGCCTACCATGAAAAGGTAGAATGCCAAGGTGTAAATCGTACCAACCGGGCCGGTAACGAAGGAAGGGATAAAACCAAGTACGTGATTGCCATTGCTAAGCATATCTTGTACAAGGGTAAGCAAAGTAGCGCTCGTCGGTTCACCAGCGGTCGTAGTAATTGCACCGATGTTAAGCACGGCTACAACTGCCGCGCAAATTGCGAGCAACAGCACTGCGAACAAACGGTAGCCCCAATTTTTCTTGGGGGTTTCTTTTGCCATCACAACATTATTGTTCATTTCGCTCATAACAAAACTCCTGAAAATTTTTAGCTAGTTTTGGGGGAAACTTTCACCCTAAATGAATGGGATGAAGGCTATACTCCAAAAAATAGACAATTCATTTACAGTATTATAGCACTTTCGAGAAGGGTTGTCAATACTTAAGGGCGAATAATTTGTAAATTTTCTATAAAAAAATATAGTTTTTTATATTTTTATCGTCGTGCGCATTGCGCGTGCGTAGAGAAGAAAACATTTTGTGACAGTTTGATAAAAATTTTCTAAAAACCCTTGAAAAAAAATCGAGATTGCGGTATAATGATATAGTGGAGAATATGTGCGTGGGAAACAAGACGCGAGTAGGAGGCTAACGATGTCTGAATTGAAAAAGATTTGCGCAGAACTTGCGCAAAAATTAGGGTTAAACATACTGTTTTATGCGGAAAACACACGCATTGAAGGGGTTCCTACCTGCGGACAAGCCTTCGAATCGGTGACAGACGACGGACAATATACGTATTTTTGCTTTTTATTTAAAGGCATTGGATATATCGGGGTTTTAGAAGGCGCTGGCGAAGTGGAAAAGCGTTACGCCTTATTATTGCCGTCCTATATTGAAAACTTTACAGAACGCGAAATGGAATTGTCGAAAACTGCACAGTTAAAGCGTATTTTGCTGGGGGAAAGCTCCTCAATGGCCATTTATAAGTATACGACCAAATATTCCGTACGGGATACGGCGTGTTTTGTTATTGCGTTGCGCGTAGAGAAATATATGCAGGAAGCCTTGGCAATCTTAGAGCAGTACGGCGGTAACAGCTTGGATACTGCCCTTTCGATGGGGGAAGATACCTGCGTTTTGGTGCATTTTGTGGGAAATGATTTAGAAGAGTATCATTCGACGGTGGATTATGCTGAATTTTTGGTGCAATCCTTGAAGGAAGAGCTTGGCGTTGATGCGCAGGCGGGGGTTGGACCGATTGCGAAAGAGCTTAAAGACGTTGCGTTGTCTTATTTGGGGGCGGAAAATGCTTTGCGTTATGCGGATGTGTTCAACGTGAGCGGTAGCGTACATTCTTACAGGGAATTCATACTTGTGAAAATGTTAGAAAGTATCCCTGAAAATAAGCTGACGGAGTATTTGATGGAACTTTCCGACGAGCACGTGAAAGAGATTTTTGAGGATGAGGAAATGTTGGCAACGGCGGAAACCTTTTTGCAAAGCAGTTTAAACGTCAGCGAAACTTCACGTATCATGTATATGCATAGAAATACGTTGCTGTATCGCTTGGATAAGATTGAAAAAGCGACGGGGTTGAATATTCGTGCTTTCCCAGATGCAGTTTCTTTCCGAGTGTTGACGATTTTGCATAAACTTTTAAAAAAATAATAGAATAGTAAGGTGTATTGATGGGTGATTTAATGGATAAAATTCCTACCAATGAGAAGGGTGAAAAAGAGAGGGGAAAGGGCATAAACGCATACATGCCCCCTTCAAAACCTAAAAAACCGCGTAAAATGATACGCGCTGCTATCGCGATTTTGTTGGCGGCGGCGTGTTTTATTTTGGGAGGATTTACGGTTTGGTTTTCACTAGATGCGGAAATCCGCACTTTGCTTAAGGTGAAGTTGGCGATTGATCGGCATTATTACCAGGATATAGACGATGATGAATTTTACGGCGCTGTGTTCGACGGGATTAACCATGAACTGTTGGATGCATATTCCGCTTATATGTCGGCGGACGAGTTTCGCACGGAGCAAGAGAGTTTGGCGGGCAAGCGCATAGGCATCGGTTTGGTGTTCAGCACGAAAGACGTGGACGGAAATGCGCAGATGTTGGTTGTGCGTGTATGTGGAAATTCCCCTGCGGAGCAGGCAGGCGTACAAGAGGGAGATTATATCGTCGGCTATGGAAAAACGGAGACGGATTTGACAAAAAATCAAGTATTTGCCGACTTTTCCACTTTTTTAAATACCTTATCGGAGAGTGAACCCTTTTTTGTGCGTGTAAAAAGAGGGGCGGAAGAATTGACAGTATCTATGTCGAGGGAATCGTACGTGGAGAACTATGTATTTTACCGCACGAAAACGACTTCGTACGGATTTACAGGGCAAAAAGCGGATACTTGGACGGAAACAGGCAAACCACTTACCTGCTTAGAGAAAGATACGGCATATATACGCCTGATACAGTTTGGCGAAGGGACGGAGAAGCTCTTTGCAACGGCGATGGAGCATTTCAAAGCCGATGGAAAGAAACATTTGGTGCTGGATTTACGAGAAAACGGTGGCGGTTATCTAGAGACAATGCAGGATATTGCAGGGTATTTTTGCAAAAATACAGATAAAGAACGTCCGAAGGTTGTGGTGGCAAAGGGTAAGAATAATAAGGAAATTTTCAACGCAAAGCGAAACGTGTATAACGAGTATTTTGCGGAGGATAGTAAGATTTACGTGCTGGCGGACGAAGGCACTGCTTCCGCATCGGAATGTTTGATTGGTTCGATGATTGATTATGGTGCAATGGATTTTTCCAATATTTGCTTAATTGAAAGAAATGGAACGGCGAAAACCTACGGGAAAGGGATTATGCAAACGACCTATTATTTGAGTGCAAGGTTGAATGCGGTGAAGCTGACAACGGCGGAAATTTATTGGCCGATTAGTGATAGATCCATACATGGTAGGGGTGTTTTGCCTGAAGATGGTGCAAGGACAGCAAAGGAAAACGCTTACGGCGATGCGGAAATTGCAGGCGCGCTAGCGGTATTGTTGGGGTAAATCGAACCTACGTGCTTGCAAGGTGATATTGCTTTGTTGGATATAAAAATGTGTAAAATGGAACCGCACGGCTTGGGGAAGCCGTGCGGTTCGCTGTTATTATGGAGGTGTTCTATTCTACGGAGCGATAGGAGGTAGCTCCGCTGAAAGGAAACTGGATAGGCTTGATTTACAAGTGCATTATAACCTGTCTTTGCGTAAACTGTATTGTGAAAATGTGATAATTAGTTGAAAAAATGAAGTTGTATTACTTTATTTTAAAAATAAAAGCTCGGCTTGAAAAAGCCGAGCTTTTCATAACGTTTCATTATTCAACCGTTTCGTCCGTATTCACTGTATCTTCTGCGGTTTCTTCGGTTACAGCGGTTGTTGCATTTGCCGATTCCATCGAGAGTAATGCTTTTTCTACGACGTTTTCTACGGTGAAGCCAAAGTGCGAGAATAACTTGCCTGCAGGTGCGGATGCGCCAAATTCGTCCATGGCGATAATTTCACCATATTCGCCTGCATACTTGTACCAGCTATACGGGGATCCTGCTTCAACGCATACTCTTGCTTTGACGTTCTTAGGGAGAACTCTATCCTTGTAGGCTTGCGTTTGTTTGTTGAATTCTTCCATGCAAGGCATAGAAACAACGCGCGCCTTCACGCCTTTTTCAGCCAAAACAGCTTTTGCTTTTACGCAAAGTTCCACTTCCGAACCGGATGCGATTAACAATACGTCGGGCATACCTTCACAGTTGTCAAGGATATAGCCGCCCCAAAGTGCGGATCTGCCGCTGTTTTCGTACTGAGGAAGACTTTGACGGGTGAGAACGAGCGCTGTGGGTTGATTGCCTTTCAATGCGGAAGCCCAAGCCGCAGCGGTTTCTTTACCATCCGCAGGGCGGAAGACCTTCAAACCAGGGATAGAACGGAGCATAATCAACTGTTCAATAGGTTGATGGGTAGGGCCATCTTCGCCAACGCCAATAGAATCGTGCGTTAAAATGTAGGTCACGGGGAGCTTCATAAGTGCCGCCAAACGTGCTGCAGGCTTGAAGTAGTCGCTGAACGCGAAGAAGGTTGCGCAGTATGCTTGGATACCGCCGTGTACTTGCATACCGTTGGCGATTGCCGCCATTGCATGTTCACGGATACCAAAGTGGATATTTCTACCAGCAAAGTTTTCTGCGGAGAATTCACCATAGGTATTTTCTTCCGTATCTTTCATATTGGAAAGGGTGGAAGGGGTAAGGTCAGCCGAGCCGCCAACGAGTTGAGGAACAACTGCTGCGATTTTATTGAGTACTTGTGCGGAAGTTTGACGGGTTGCCATGGGCTTCGAGAATTCGTACAAGTCCTCGATATCGTCAAGGTTGGGCATTACCCCTGACATTACCGCAGTGTATTCCGCGGAAAGCTCGGGGTAGGTTGCTTCGTATTCAAGGAACATTTTCTTCCATTGTAATTCCGCTTGAGCGCCTGCGCGTGCAGCGATGTTGCAATGTTCGTAAACTTCGTTAGGACATTCGAACGCGGGGTAGTTCCAACCGAGGGTTTCTTTTGCTTTTTGAAGATTTTCAGCACCGAGAGGGGCACCATGAGATTTTGCAGAGTCTTGCAAAGGGGAACCGAATCCGATATTTGTTTTGCAAATAATGATGGAAGGTTTGTCGGTGCGTGCTTTTGCGCTTTCTAAAGCCTTGGAAAGGGAAACCACGTCGCTGTTGGATTCACCGGTAAGATCTACGTGAAGTACCTGCCAGTTTTGCGCTGCAAAACGTGCGCCTACGTTTTCTTTGAAGGTAAGATCGGTGTTGCCTTCAATCGTGATTTCATTATCATCGTAGAGTAAAATTAATTTGCCGAGCCCGTGGGAACCTGCAAACGAACAAGCTTCATAGGAGATGCCTTCTTCCAAACAGCCGTCACCGCAAAGCACGTAGGTGTAATGATCGACTACTTTATAACCAGGGCGGTTATATTTTGCGGCAAGATGCGCTTCAGCAAGCGCCATACCTACGCCGTTTGCAATACCCTGACCCAAGGGTCCCGTTGTGGTTTCTACACCTGCGGTGTGACCGTATTCAGGGTGCCCAGGGGTATTGGAGCCTAATTGGCGGAATTCCTTTAAATCTTCCATAGAGATACCCATTCCGTAAAGGTGGAACAGGGAATAAAGCAATGCCGAGCCGTGGCCTGCGGATAAAACAAATCTATCGCGGTTGTGCCACGTAAGGTTTGCGGGGTTGAATTTTAAAAAGTATTGAAACAGCGTGTAGCCGATAGGCGCGCAGCCCATGGGCAAACCAGGGTGACCTGATTTTGCCTTTTCAACTGTTTCCGCAGATAAAATTCTCAGCGCGTTAATGGTAGTTTTTTGTGCATCCATTTTTTATATTCTCCTAATAAAATGTTATCAAATATTATTTTCAATTGCGTTGGCGGAGGACATCGCTTCCGTGGCTACGGATGCATTCTCATTTGCGGGTTCTTCCGCTTCTTCTGCCTGGGCGATTTCATCGGCCTGTACAATAATCTTTTCACCGAACAAAAAGTTGAGGTACGTGGTGTTGCTGTAAAAATCTTTGCGGATGTTTGCAATCAAACGTGCACGTTCCGTGTTAATGGCTTCTTTCAAGAGAGAAGTATCTACAAAAGAACTCTTCTTTAAGAAGTAATAAAGGTCTTTTGCGATTTTGATGGCACCGTGTTCGCTGTCGCTTTCTAAGTTGATAGACAGCATGGTTGCGTTTTGGCTAGTGCGAAGCAATGCCCAGCCGTTGCCGTGTGCTTCGTCGTAATTTACACGATAACCCTCATAATTTTCTTCTTCTAAGGTGATGTAGGTGGTGCGTAATGCGTAATTGTAAAAATCGTGCAAAGTTTTACCGCCTACCGAGCCGATAGATTCGGGGTCAGTGAGAGGGATTTCCACCGACATAGTTTCTTTAGGGGCGTTTAAATCGGCGATTAAATCCGTCAAACGTAATCCTGCTTTTTTCGCATTGAAAAGCGCAACCAAAAGACGTGCCATCAAGTAGGCGCCATCTTCACGGAAATCATTTTCAAGCAATGCAACGTACCCGCTCGTTTCCGCGGCGATGGGAGTATATTCGTCTAATTTGTTTAAGCGGATTGCTTCCTCGGTTACGTTTTTACTTCCGCACATATAACGATGGTGCGTGCCACCGTGCGCTTGAATAAACTCCGTCAAACCGTTTGAGGTGAGCGGGTCAGTAACAAGCGTTCCAGTTTTTTCCGGCAGGTAAATGGCGGAAAGTAAGGCGATTAAGCGGTTGCCTTTGATGGGGTTTCCGTCTTGATCTACGGCGCATGCTCTGCTTGCACAACCGTTAAAGAGGATACCCATGTCTGCGTTCACTGCTTTTACAGCGTCTGAAATTGCCGAAAGGGCTTCTGCATTTTTTAAGCAGGGAAGATGGGCAGGGAAGTTACCATCAGGCTCTAAAAATTGCGAGCCGTCGGTGTTTGCCCCAAGGGGAATCAATACTTTTTCCACAAAGAAGCCACCGACACCGTTCCCTGCATCTACAATGATTTTTTGGCTTTGTAAAGGGGTATCTTCACCCGTAGCCGAACGGATAAAGGAAACCAAGGCTTCAGCATATCTATCCATATAGGACGCTGCCATTCGCTTGCCAGGTTCATTGGGCTCGGCGTAACGATAAGTATCAGCCATACCCAAGATGGAGTTCATCTGCACTGCGGATAATTTTCCGCCGATATAGAAGAATTGTAAGCCATTGTAATAGGTTGCCGCGCCGGCGTCAAGCCCGATCATCAATGCGCCGTCGCTGGGGTGCGTTTCTTTCCAAACGTCATCCTGCAACAATGCAAGCATAGAAGGGGTGGTGGAAAGGTCGGTTACCACGGCGTCGTGGCCGGTGGAAATAATCCCTTTCACTGCCGCTTCGCAAAGTGCGGGGGAGGAGAGTCTGCAATCAAAGCCAACGGCTACGCTCACCTTTACTTTACCCGTATGGGAAATTAACCATACGCAAAATGCCTTTGCGATATTTTCTACGACTTCTTCCGTTAAAGTAACGGGTAAATTTTCATTGTTTTCCATCGCTACGCCGCGCAATGTTGCGCCGTTTACAAGCTCTAAATATTCCCCATTCATCATCATTTTACTCCTTATGTATATGGATAGCAATATTATACCTATTTTGAACGCTTTTTTCAAGTCTTTTGCGAAAAAAAGTTTCTCTTTTTTTTATTTTTAATAAAAAAGTTATATTTCACTAAAATTTCACGGTAGGAAAGGGCTATATTTTAAGTGTTTGCTTGACAAAAATAGGCTGAAGTGTTACAATATGGATTACAAGACTGTTATCAGGAGTGAGTGGAATGGCGTTATTTTCAGTTTCCAGCGACTCTACCTGCGATTTAAAAAAGGATTATCGCAAAAGGCGGAATATTTGGTTTGCTCCCCTTACTTTTACCTTAGAAAAGGATGGATTGATAGAGGAAGGGCTGGATAATTTTTCTACGGAAGAAGAGTACGTATGCTTTTATGAAAAAGTATCAAGCGGTTGGTTTCCGCGTACTGCAAAATTGAATTACGAGGCGCACGTTGCGCACTTTACAGCGATGGCGAAAGCGGGGGTGAAAGAAGTTATCCACTTTATGATTTCTTCAGGGCTTGCAAATACCATTGAAATTACCCGTCAGGCGGCGGAAGACGTGCAAAAGGAATTTCCTGATTTTAAGGTATATCCGTTGGATCCCTTAACCGCTACGGTTGGGCAGGGAATGTTGACAATGTTGGCGGCGGATTGCAGGGATAAAGGTTGGACTGCGCAGGCAACGTACGAATATTTGTTGGACGTTAGACAGCGTGTGCAACATTGTATTATTCCTACCGATTTATTCTATTTGAGAAAAGGGGGCAGGGTTTCTACTGCATCGGCTGTATTTGGCACTGCGCTCAACATCAAACCCTTAATCGTCTTTGATGCAGAGGGAAAATTGAAGGTTACCGAGAAAAATAAAGGGATGAAAAAATCCTTTTTCCGTGTAATAGAACATATAAACATGGCCCCCATGGATGAGGTGAAGCTTTGTGTGGTGGTGCATACCAACAATCCGCAAGGCGCGGAAGAGTTGGCTGGCTTGATAGAAAAACAAACGGGTGTAAAGCCGTGGGTGACCATTATGGGGCCTGTAATCGGTGCGCACGTAGGACCTGGGTCTGTGTCCTGCGGTTGGGTATCGGTGAAAACACGTACCGAATTGCAAAAAGAACTGTATCATGAATAAAAACTGAATACAAACGAACGGTATCCTTTGAGAAAAGGGTTTAATAGGGAAGAGGGAAATTGCCTTTGGCGAGTTGCTCCACTGCCTCCGCAACCGTAGAAACACTTTGCTCTTTTTCACTGTGGAAACATGGGAAGGAAGGGGGCAGGTATGAGATGAATTGCATTTATACCAAAGTGTTATAAGTCGGGAGACCTGCCGTGCGTTGTCGTAACTGATTTTCTGCGGAGAGGCGGAAAGGACGTCAAACAGCTGTTTGTATAAACGGTGATTTTCTCTTGTCTTTTGCCCAAACGTCTTTGCAGGCGTTTGGGTATTTTTTATTGGAGGTGTTTCTTATGAAACGGAAATTAATGGCATTCCTTCTTATGGCTTGTTGTATGGGCGCGACTGCTTGCAACGTTCCCTTTTTTGGGAGGGATAGCGTATCGGTTAGCGTTACGCAGGAAGAAAAGATTGCTACGATAGAGCAGTTGACTGAGGATATGGCGGCAATCCGTGTGTTAAAGGTGCAGGGAGAAGAAACGGTGCTGGACGTAATGCAATATTTGCAATCGGACGGACAGTTGACCTTTGCGGAAAACGGCGGGATGGTTACAAGTATTAACGGTAAGGAAAACACCGCAGATTGGAGCTATTGTTGGATGCTTTATACTTCGGATGCCGAGCTTGCAAATAAGGAATGGGGTGAGGTCGAGTATAAGGGTAAAAAGCTCGGCAGTGCCATCGTTGGTGCGAAGGATTTGCCTGTTGTAGGAGGTGAAATTTACGTTTGGGTTTATCAAGGTTTTTAAGGGATGATAGGTAAAATGGAAGGGGCAGGGTTGCGATGAATGACAAAAATCGACAAAATATAGGAAGAAATTGCGCATACATCGCCGCTTTCGTAGCACTTACGATTGCGGCGCAGCTTTGCCTGTCTTTTGTTCCTGGGGTGGAAGTGGTGACGGTGCTTTTCGTTACTTTTTCCTTTGCGTTTGGGTGCCGTCGGGGGATTGTTGCGGCAACTGTGTTTTCCTTGCTTCGCCAACTCGTATTTGGGTTTTCCCCTACGGTGTTGGTGCTGTATCTCGTTTATTACAACCTGCTTGCCTTGTTGTTTGGTTTTTTGGGACGTCAGAGTAAAATTACACCGCTAAAACTCGTTTGCCTAACCGTATTGGCTTGTTTATGTACGATATGCTTTACTATGATGGATAATATCATCACTCCTCTTTGGTATGGGTATTCTAAACGAGCCTTGAAGATATATTTTTATGCATCCTTCTCTTTTATGATACCGCAGGTGATATGCACGGCTGTATCCGTAGGTGTTTTATTTCTACCTCTGGTAAAAATTTTTAACGTATTGAAAAACCGCCACTAAATCGTGGCGGTTTTGGTTATAAAGAGGGTAATTCTTCCATGTCCTCTAAAAAATCTTGGCTGTCCATCAGGCGTAAATTGCAACCGAAGTATTTATACGGCGCGCCGCCTGTGATTTGTTCCACTTCACCGTCACGGCAAAATCCTTTTCCAAATGCGGTGACAAGTTTGGCAGATAGTTCTTCTTCGATGTATCCAAGGACACGGTTTAAAGAAATACTGTACACGCAAACGCAGTCGGGACGTTCTTCCGTCGGGGTGTGTACGATAAGTAAATGGTCGCCAACGCGGCTTTGTGCAATTGCACCTTGATGGTCGGGCGATTTAACAGCGTGGACTTTGCAAAAGAGGGGGAAGGATAGCCCCAATTTTTTTAAAACGTTCTCGTACGCAGTTTCTCCGTCTTTTTTCTTTCGTTTTTCTTGTAAATACGTAAAAAAGTTCATATGTGCATTATAACATACTTTCACGAGATTGTAAAGGAAAGAATAGCAAAGAAAGTGAAAAGAATTTCACAAAAAAAATGCAAAAAAAGTCTTGCAATCGAGCAATAAATTTGCTACAATATAGGGGAACAAAATAAAAAGGTAAAGGAGTATATCAAATGACCTACGAACAGGCAAAAGCCTTATTAACCGAAAAAGACCAAATGCAATTGTTGGCATATTATGAAGAATTGGATGATGCAGGTAAGAAAAACCTGTTGGACGCTATTGCAAACATCGACTGGAGCTTCGAAGATGCATTGGCAAACCCTGTGGATATGAGCGGTAAAGACCGTGAAATTTCTCCCATTGAAGGTTTGCGCCGTGCGGATATTGAAAAGAGAGAGGCTGAATTTGAAGCGGCTGGTATCGAGGCGATTAAGGCTGGGAAGGTAGCTGCGGTTTTACTTGCAGGCGGTATGGGTACCCGTCTTGGGGTGGACGGCCCTAAAGGTGCGTACGATATCGGTATTACCAAACCCTTGTACATTTTCGAGCAGCAAATGAGAAATCTTATGGATGTTACGGAAAAATGCGGCGTAACGGTTCCTCTTTACATTATGACCAGCGATAAAAACCACGAACAGACCACTTCTTTCTGGAAAGAACACAACTATTTCGGATATCCCGAAACGGAAGTGAAGTTCTTCAAACAGGATATGGCGCCTGCTGTAGATTACAACGGTAAAATTATTTTGGAAAGAAAGGATACGCCTGCGCTTTCCCCCAACGGCAACGGCGGTTGGTTTAGCTCGTTGAAGCGTGCAGGGCTTTGCGAAGATTTACACGCGCGCGGTGTGGAATGGTTGAATATTTACGCGGTAGATAACGTTTTACAGCGTATTGCTGACCCTGTATTTGTCGGTGCAAGCATTTTGACGGGTGTAAACTGTGGTGCGAAAGCGATTTGCAAGACGGAACCTCTTGAAAAGGTAGGGGTTTTGTGTAAAGATGGCGAATTGCCCGATATCATCGAGTATTACGAATTGACGAACGAAATGGCAAATATGCGTGATGAAAACGGAAATCTCTTGTATTGCTTTGGCGTAATTATGAACTATTTGTTCCGTCTTTCTCGCTTGGAAGAAATTGCTGACAAGAAAATCCCCGTTCATATCGTAGAAAAGAAAATCGAATGTCTTTGCGAAGACGGTGTAACGAGAAAGCCTGATAAAGAAAACGGTAAAAAGTTTGAAACGCTTGCGGTGGATTTGATTAAGCCCATGGGTAGTGTATTGCCTTTCGAAGTTGTACGTGAAAAAGAATTTGCGCCCATCAAAAATAAGACGGGCGTGGACAGCGTAGAATCTGCGCGTGAGTTATTAAAAGGAAATGGGGTGGAATTGTAATGGCTACGGAATTGGAAGGGAATGAAAAACTGCAACGCTTTATTCGCTTGCTTGCAGATTTGAACCATGAAACGGTAGAGATGATTCGTTCGGGCAATATGGAGCTTTTATATGCAATGAACGAAACGATCGAAGAAATGTATGCAATTCAACACGAAGGTACGGAAGATGCCTATACCGCCATTGAAGAAGACGCGCAAATCATCTACAAAAATTTCAATGCGATGGTAACGATGATTCGTAGTAACGAGCAGGAAAATATCGACACGGCAACCAATGAAGCTGTGAAAAAGTTCTTGCATAATATCTTTGATGCAAACGTACGCATTGTGCTTGCTTACGGCTTGGCATAACCAATAAAATAAAAATGAGGCACCCAGGTATGCGCTGAGTGCCTTTTTTCTTTAAAAAATATTGCCGAGCGTCAAGGTGTAACTGCTGGGGATATTTTCGGATAACCCCAAAATAACCTCGATTTTTGGCAATGCCCCAGCGTAATCCTTGCAGTATAAATACCCGATGGCTTCGTCTAACTGATAATCAATTTCCGCAAGAGGTGTGTGGGGGACCCAAATATGCATTACGTGCTTTTTATTGTCCCAATAGGAACGTATGGCGAGTCCATCATCGTAGGTCGCCTCGCCAAGCTCGGTTTTTTGCTTCAATACGCGTAATGCGTCGTGAAAAACTGCAAAGGTCGATTGTACGTAATGGATATCATAAATAGATACGCCTATAATGAGTAATAGAGTGATGATTGTGCTAGCCACTGTTCGGATCATACGTGCCTCCTACCATAATTTTTCCTTCCAGTCAAGCTGGAAGGTTTTATACTTTTTACCCTTGATTTGCAGGTAAACTTTTCCCTCGCCATCGACGGTCATAACCAGTACTTTTTTTAATTCATCGCAACCCTGCCCCCTTAAAACGTTGTTATAATAGGGGATAGACTGCTTGGTTAGTTCCACGTTGCCTTTATCGTATTTTCCCTCATCGATGATGATCACGGGTAAGGAATTTTGTATAGTTTCGTAATCTTTTTTTGGCAAAGCTGAAAACGTTCCCTCGGCTTCGTATAACGCATATTCCACTGCATCTAGGGAAAAATACCCTTCGACGCGCAGGCTTTCAATAAGGTCGGATACGTCTAAATTGTTTTTCTTTAATTGCGTATCGTCAATGCCGTTTTTATTGAGCACAACGCTTGGGCTGCCGCTTAGTACGACCTTCGCGCCGCGGATATTCAAATCGATGATACATACAATTTGATGTAAAAGATAGACGGTTAAGATGGAAATTACGCCGTATAAAAGGGGGATGGCGGTGTCTTCCATGGGGATACAGGCAAGCTCGGCAATGATGAGGGTGATGACCAGTTCGTAAGGTTGCATTTCCCCGATTTGTCGTTTCCCCATCAAGCGCATAACGGTAAAAAGGGTAAGAAAAATGATGATCGTACGGATGAAAATAAGTCCCATACCCACATTTTGTGGAAGTGAAAGTAAAATATACTCAAAATGCGCTGAAACGCTTGCTTTTTTCGCTATATAGGTGTATAATGAAAATAAGAGTAGCCTTTAGCGCGTAAAGTGTTATCGAACGGGACGTTGTCGATAAACGAAAGAGAAGAATTCTCTGCGGTGCGAAGGCGCGTCCGCTAAACGAATGAGGCACCCAGGTATGCGTTGAAGTATGTAAGATGCAAGCATGGTGCAGTTGCGGACCTCTCAAACGGGAGGTTTTTATTATGTCGAAAATTAACGAAATAGCCGACGAAAAAATGGAAGTAACAACGGGGCAAGCGTTGGGGAAAACCAAAAGCAGGGTGAAGCTGTGGGAAAAGTGGCTGCTGTCGGAAACGATGCAAGGTAAAAATGACAGCCACCGCATTGCCTATATCGCTGTATTTACTGCGTTTTGCGTGGTGTCCAATATGTTTTTCGAGTTTAAGCTGGCGGAAACGCAATTTTCCCTGACGTTGTTTTTAGCAATGCTGACAGGGATCATCATCGGTCCGTTGTTTGGGTTCGTCGCTTGTTTCTTAGGGGATTTGGTAGGTTTTTTATATCATTCTGCAGGATTTGCGTATATGCCGTGGGTAGGGATATCTATTGGTGTAGCGTCTATGCTTGCAGGTTTAATTGTCAATGCCTTGCGCAGTGATAAAACGTGGTTTTTATATGTAAAATTGGCGCTAGTATGCTTGCTCAGTTTGACCATTTGTACCATTCTCATCAACACAACGGCGTTTTGGTTGCTCTATTCCAAGGTGGATTACGCTACCTATTTGGTGTCGCGTTTGTTTGTGCAAGGTCAAATTTGGAATTGCCTTATCAATTACGCATTGTTATTTATCAGTGTACCAGCTTTGACAAAAATAAAACCGTAGAAGATAAAAATCAGTTAAAACGCTTGTAAAAAAGTGATATTTCAGGAAAAAATGAAAAAAAGCCGTCAACGCTCCTTGACGGCTTTTTATTATTATGCTATAATAATAAAGATAATCGGGCATTTTGCCTGAAAAGGAGTGAAAAAAATGAACGGGAATTCTTTGTTGTGGCCTAACCATTCGAGCGTTAATATTTTTGGTATGGAAATTTATTGGTATGCGATCATCATCGTGTTTGGGATGATGGCGGCGTTTTTTGTGATTTCCTTGTTGTTCCGTCGTAGAAATATGTCCACGGATTTGTTTTTGACATTTTTCGTGATTTGTTTGCCGATTGCAATCGTGACCACTCGCTTATTCTATTGCATAACGGCAGGTATGCCTTTTAAAGATTGGTTCAACTTTCAATCGATTCGTCAGGGCGGTCTTGCGATTACAGGCGGTATCCTTGGCGGCGCGGCGAGCGTTATCGGCGTTTGCTATTTTAAAAAAGTCAACTTCTTCCGCGCAGGCGATTGTATCGTGGTTGGGTTATTGTTGGCGCAATCCATCGGCCGTTGGGGGAACTTTGTCAACCAAGAGGTTTATGGTGGTTTGGTAACCAACGAAGCGTTGCAATTTTTCCCAATTTCGGTGTTTATCGAAGCTTCGAACGAATGGCACTACGCATTCTTCTTCTATGAAAGCATGGTGACGCTGTTGGCGGCAATTGCGCTTTTCTTGAACGCATGGTTTAACCCCAAAAAACCCAACGGTATCAATACCGCGTGTTACTTTATTATCTATGGCTTGACCCGTGCGATTATGGAACCTCTTCGTGACAGTAGCTTTATCTTGAACGGCGGCGGTATCCCTTGGTCGTTTGTGTTCTCGTTGGTATTGTTGGCTGGCGGGCTTGGCTTGCTTGGTTACGTTTTAATCAACAATCAAAGAAAGGAAGGACAATTGTTTGGTTCGAAGGATAACGATCCTTACGGAATTACAAAATTCATCGGGGATACGAAGTCGGAAACGGCTTATTTTGACAATGTTAACGTAATGTGTTCGATTTACCCCGACAATTATTCGACAAAAGCAAAAAAAGTGGATGATAAAATTGAAATTACAGAAGAAACCGAGGATAAAAAGGAGGATGAGTAATGAGAAATTTAACCCTTTTGACCGACCTGTATCAATTGACGATGGGCTACGGCTTTTACAAGAATGGCAAGCATGAGGAAACGGTTACCTTTGACCTGTTCTTCCGTAGGAAGGAATTGATTAGTTACTCAATTGCGGCTGGCTTAGAACAGGCAATCGATTACCTTTTAAATTGGCGTTTTGACGAGGAAGATATTGCCTATCTTCGTTCGCTTAATTTGTTCGATGAGGGGTTCTTGGAATATTTAAAAAATATGCGCTTCACGGGGGACGTGTATGCGGTGAGAGAGGGCGAACCCGTGTTCCCCAGCGAACCGATTTTGACGGTGAAGGCTCCTTTAATTCAGGCGCAGTTTGCGGAAACGGCACTTTTGAACATCATCAATCACCAAACCTTGATTGCGACGAAATCTTCCAAGATTTGCCGTGCAACGGGTGGTAAAGGTGTGGTGATGGAGTTCGGTTTGCGCAGGGCGCAAGGCCCCGACGCAGGTATTTACGGCGCGCGCGCGGCAATCATCGGCGGTTGTTCTTCTACCTCGAACGTAATCGCAGGGCAAATGTTCGACGTGCCCGTGGCAGGCACGATGGCGCACAGCTTTGTTATGGATTATCCTACCGAATACGAAGCTTTTCGTGCATACGCAAACGCGTATCCCGACAGTTGTATGCTGCTTGTGGATACGTATGATACTTTGCGCAGCGGCGTACCCAATGCGATTAAGGTGTTTAAGGAATTAAAGGCGGAAGGACATACGCCCAAGGGCATCCGTTTGGATAGCGGTGACCTTGCTTATCTTTCGAAAAAAGCGCGTAAAATGTTGGATGACGCGGGTTTCCCCGAGGCCATCATTTGTGTGTCGGGGGACTTGGACGAGCGGTTGATTGCTTCCCTTTTACAGCAAGGCGCAAAAATCGACAGTTGGGGGATCGGTACGAAGTTGATTACCTCGGAAGATTTACCTTCCCTTGGCGGTGTGTATAAGCTTTCCTCGGTGATCGACGAAAAGGGTGTTGCAACCCCGAAAATTAAACTGTCGGATAACCATGTAAAAATCACAAATCCTGGCTTTAAAAAGCTGTATCGTTTGTACGACAAAGAAAGCGGTATGGCAATTGCCGACCTTATCACTTTACACGAGGAAGAAATCGACGATACCAAGCCTTTGACCATTTTCCATCCTGTGGAAACGTGGAAACAGCAAGAGGTGGAAAACTTCCGCGCGGAAGCTTTACAGCATACCATTGTGAAGGATGGTAAGCTTGTTTACGAGTTCCCGCATATCAAGGAAGTGCAGACCTTCTCGAAAGGACAAATTGCAAAATTCTGGGAAGAATATTTGCGTTTGGATTTGCCTCAAACCTATAAGGTGGATTTATCGACGAAATTGCACAGCTTAAAAATCGGTATGATTGATGGCATTCGTCAAAAAAATAAAAAGGACAAAAAGAATTAATGAGTTTTATGGAAAAAGTGAAAAACTTCCTGAAAAAGTCGTGGAACGTATGGCTTTGGGGGGCGTTGCTGTGCATCGGGCTTTTGGCGGTGGATTTGGTGACGAAAATTGTGGCGGATAAACTTTGGGATCCAGGTGACGAGCCTGTTAAACTCATCCCTGGGTACCTTGAATTGTGCTTGACCTACAATCGCGGTATGTCGTTTAGTATGGGCGCAAATGCAGGCGTAGGCGCGAAGATTGCCGTGATTATCGCAACGGCGGTGCTGTTTGTGGTGTTTGGTGCCTATTACGTAATGATGGACAAGCGCCGTACGTGGGTACGTGTGGCGTTGGTGTTGATTGTGGCAGGCGGTGTAGGCAACCTGATCGATAGAGTATATTATCAAGTGTGGGAACCCTATTCGCCAACCGACCCTTCGACTTGGGATGGGGTGCGCGATATGGTGCGCTTGAAAATTTTCATGTTCGATTTCGGTGTGTGTAATTTTGCCGACTTTTTCATCGTTGGCGGCGCAATTACCTTGATTGTGGCGATGGTATTTTTCGATGCAGGGGCAATTTTCCCCTTGACGGAAAAGTATAAGGCACTTTCCAAGGAGTACGAAGAAAAAGAAGAAAAGAAGCAGGAAGCAAAACGCGAGAAGGCAAAGGCGTTGGCTTTGCAAAAGGCGGAAAACAGCAAGATGGAAGTGAAAGCTGACAAGCCGATAGAAGAGGAAGAAAAGAAGGATTGACGTATGGATCAGCGATTGTTCGTGGCGGAGGAAAATTGCAAACGGCTGGACGTTTTCATAAGCGACCAGACGGAAGATTTTACACGCTCACGTTTAAAAAAGCTGATTGAAGACGGGCAGGTATGCGTCAACGGCGTTACGGTGAAAAAAGCAGGCGTGGAAATTAAATGCGGCGACAGCGTGACGGTGCAAATTCCCGAAGCGGTGGAATATAGCGTAAAGCCCGAAAATATCCCCATCGACATTGTGTATGAGGACGGAGATTTTGCCGTTGTCAACAAGGCGCAGGGGATGACGGTGCATATGGGGAATGGCAATGAAAGCGGTACGCTTGTCAATGCGCTTTTGTATGCGCTGGACAGTTTGAGCGGAATCGGCGGCGTGTTGCGCCCTGGGATTGTACACCGCATCGACAAGGACACTACGGGTTTGTTGGTGGTGGCAAAAAATGATAAGGCGCACGTTTCGTTGGCGGCGCAAATAGCGGAAAAAACCTGCCACCGTACCTATTACGCTTTGCTAGAAGGCAACCTCAAGGAAGAAAAAGGGCGTGTGGTAACGGACATCGGCAGGCATCCTACCGAGCGGTTAAAGATGGCGGTACTTCCCGAAGGGAAGGGGAAAATTGCCATCACCGATTTTGAAACGGTGGCGCATTTTGGGGCGGATTTTACCTTGTGTAAGTTTGACCTGCAAACGGGTAGAACGCATCAAATCCGTGTGCATGCAAAGCACCTTGGACACCCCGTAGCAGGCGACCCTGTATATGGGTATAAAAAGCAAAAGCTCAAGGCGGACGGGCAACTGTTGCATGCGTGGCGGTTGGAACTCACGCACCCCACGACGGGGGGGAGAATGGTGTTCAACGCACCCCTGCCCCCCGCATTTCAAGAAATTTTAGATAAACTTTGTAAACAATACGGCGTGGATAAAATTACGCTGTAAAGGAAAAAATATGTTGAAAATTACGAAAGTAAAACGAAAATCCATCGGCAAAGAGCTGGGGTTGGAGGTCGGAGACGAAATTATCGCCTTCGACGGTTTTGCTTGCGAAGACGAGCTGGATTATCTCTACTACTGCGAAACGAGCGGGTTTACCATGACCGTACGCGATAAGCGCGGTAAAGAGGAAGTCACCGTTACGGTGGAAAAAGAAGAAGGGGAGGATTTGGGGATTGAGTTTGAGAAAAACACCTCGATTCGCACCTGCCACAACCGTTGCGTGTTTTGCTTTGTCGATCAAATGCCAAAAGGTATGCGTGACAGCTTATACGTGAAAGACGACGATTACGGTATGAGCTTTTCCTGCGGAAACTTCGTTACTTTGACCAACCTTTCGGACGAGGGGTTGGAAAGGATTATCCGCTTAAAGCTGTCCCCCTTGTATATTTCAGTGCATACGATGAATCCCGATTTGCGTGTAAAACTTCTTCGCAATCGCTTTGCGGGGAAAATTGTCGATCAAATCGACCGCCTTGTGAAGGGCGGGGTAGAAATGCATTGTCAAGCGGTGCTTGTGCCCGGTGAAAACGACGGGGAAGAGCTTGCTTACACGGCAAGAAAGCTGTTTTCCTACTACCCTGCGGTGCGCGACTTGGCGTGTGTGCCGACGGGGATTACCAAATACCGCGACGGATTGTATCCCATCCCTGACGTAGATAAGGAATATAGCGAGAAACTCCTGGATTTGGTGGATGCGTTGAATAAGGAATTCGGTGTAGATTTCCTCTTACCTGCGGATGAGTATTTCATCAAGGCGGGGCGTCCGTTGAAGGGTGTGGACTTTTACGGTGATTTCGAACAAATAGAAAACGGAATCGGTATGACCACAAAATTCTTGGACGAAGCGGAAAATGCGCTTATTGCTCTAAAGGAAGGGGGCAGGTATGCGTTGAGTAAACCGAAACGTTCGATCATTATCAGCGGCGTCAGCGCAAAAGGCGTTTTGCAAACGGTGGCGGATAGATGTAATGATGCCGTAGAGGGTTTACACGCCGAGGTGTTGGCGGTGGAAAATGAGTTCTTTGGGCATACCGTTACTTGTACGGGGTTATTGACGGGGGTGGATATTTTACACGCCTTGGAAACTTTACGTAAGGAAACGGGTAATTTTGACGAAGTGCTTTTGGCTGGGAATACGATGAAGGAATTTGAGAACGTGTTTCTTTGCGGTATGAGCTTGGATGAATTGAAGAAAAAGCTTGGCTTCAAAAATATTAAAATCAATCGAGAGGGCGGTTATGGGTTTGTGGAAATCTTAACCGCGAGAGAATAAAGGAGGCGATAAGATATGGCAAATCCCTTAATCGCGTTGGTGGGAAGACCCAACGTTGGTAAAAGTACCTTTTTCAATAGGGTAGCAGGACGAAAAATTTCGATTACGGAGGATAGACCTGGCGTTACGCGCGACCGTTTGTACACGGACGCGGTTTGGCGTGGGAAAAACTTCACGATGGTGGATACGGGCGGTATCGAGTTGAAGTCCGAGGATATCATGTGGAAGGAAATTGCAAAGCAGGCGGAGGTTGCGATTGACACCGCAGACGTTATTTTGTTTTTCACGGACGGTAAGGATGGGGTGCACCCTTCCGATTACGACGTGGCGGATATTTTACGCCGTAGCAAAAAGCCTGTTATTTTGGTTGTAAATAAAATCGATAATTACTCCCCTGAGCAGGTATTCGAGTTTTACTCGCTTGGTTTAGGTGAGCCGTTTGCGATTTCTGCAGAACATTCTCAAGGGATTGGCGATGTTTTGGATGAAGCGATGGTATATTTCCCCGATGAAACGGAAGAAAAGGTGCCTTCGTTGAAGATTGCTGTGGTAGGGAAACCCAACGCAGGTAAATCCAGCCTTGTCAACAAAATTTTGGGCAGCGAAAGAAGCATTGTTACCCCGATGGCAGGTACGACCCGCGATGCAATCGACACGCTGTTTTTTCGAGGTGAAAAGGCTTACACCATCATTGATACGGCAGGTATTCGCAAGAAAAAGAGTGTGGACGACGACGTGGAATATTACAGCAATATGCGTGCGTTCGACGCGGTGAGAAGAAGTGACGTTTGCCTTTTGGTGGTGGACAGCGCGGAAGGTTTGACCGAGCAGGACGTTAAGATTATCGGCTACGTACACGAACAAGGAAAACCGTCCGTTATCGTTATGAATAAGTGGGATTTGATTGAAAAGGATACCCATACGGTAAACCGTTTTGAAGCGCAGCTTCAAGAAGATTTGAAGTTTATGGACTACTACAAGTCCATCTACATTTCCGCAAAGACGGGGCAACGCGTTGAAAAGGTGCTTTCCGCCGTGGAAGAAGTATATGCGCATGCGTGCTTCCGTGTTCCTACGGGTGAGTTAAACGATTTGATCGGCGATGCGGTGCGCTTGCAGGAACCCCCTTCTTATCAAGGGCGCAGAATGCGTGTATTCTTCTCGTCGCAGGTGGCGGTTTGTCCCCCTGTATTCGTTTTACACGTAAACGACGAAGGGCTTTTACACTTCTCTTACCAAAGATATTTGGAAAATACCATCCGCCGAGCGTATGATTTTACGGGTACGCCTATTAAGGTCACCGTGCGTGAAAAGAAAGAGGAAGATTAAGCAAGGATGAAAGTTTTTTCGTTTTTAGAAAACTGGTGGCAATTTTTATTGATTGCCGTTATATGTTATTTTTTCGGCAGTATCAACTTTGCGTGGCTGATTTCACGGTTGATGCATAAAGATATCACAAAAATGGGCAGCGGCAATCCAGGCACGATGAACGTCACGAGAGAGTTGGGGATAAAGGCAGGGGTTGCCACTTTTGCGGGCGATGCGTTAAAAGGCGTCGTACCGATGGTAATTTGCTACTTTATTTATCGTGATTACGTTTTTGAAGGGACGAAGGTTTTTGTGTCCGATTTTGTACGGTATTTTTCCGCCGTGTGTGTAGTTGTCGGGCATATTTTCCCCCTTTCTAGATATTACAAGGGCGGGAAAGGGATTGCTTCTACCTTAGGTATTTTTTGGGGCGGTTTGTCTTTGGAGGACCCTTGGTGGATTTTGCTTGGCTTTGTGGTTGCGGCGATCATTATCTCTTTTATTTTGGTGACGGAGTGGGGCTCGCTTGGCTCGCTTTTTGGGGTATCGCTTTGTAGTATTATTCAGCTTGTGATATTCTTTACAAGATACAGCACGCAACCTGTCAATGCATACCTGGTATGCCTGTTCATGTTTATTTTGGCGTTAAACCTGCTTACTTGGCTTGCGCATAGGAAAAACATACAAAGGCTTTTTGCGGGGGAAGAACACCATACTTCCTTTAAAAAATCTCGCCATAAAAAGGCATAAGTTATATAGGTGAAATTATGAAAATAGTCATCATCGGCTGCGGTCGATTGGGGCAAAATCTTGCCGAAAAATTGAATGCGGACGGTAATAAAGTAACAATCGTAGATTTGAATGCTTCGAAGGTTGAGGCAGTTTCCAGCCGCTGTGATATCATGGGGGTTGTAGGCAATGGGGCAACGCAAAGCGTCCAACGTGAAGCTGGGGTGGAAAACGCAGATTTGTTGATTGCGGTTACCGACTCAGACGAGTTGAACTTGCTTTGTTGTGTTATTGCGAAAAAGGAAGGCAAATGTCAGGCGATTGCACGTGTTAAAAACCCTGAATATAGTAAAGAAGCGTTATATTTAAAGGAGCAGCTTGGCCTTGCAATGGTGGTCAATCCAGAGTATGCGGCGGCGGAAGAAATTGCGCGTATATTGCGTTTCCCTGCGGCGTTAAAGATTGAACCGTTTACAAAAGGCAAGGTTGAGCTTGTCAAATTCAAGCTGGCAAAAGGCAATAAGCTGATTGGGATGTCCGTTAAGGACATGGCTGCCAAATATCACTGCGACGTGTTGGTTTGCACGGTAGAACGCGGGGAAGAAGCACATATCACTGGCGGTGATTTTGTGTTTGAGGAAAAGGACGTGGTGTCCATCATCGGTACACCGAAGAACGCCAACGAGTTCTTTACAAAAATCGAAAATACGGGCAACTCCATCAAAAAGACGATGGCGGTTGGCGGTGGGGCGATTACCCATTATCTTTGTGAAATTCTTAAATCTTCAGGGATCGGCCTGAAGGTGATTGCGCGTGATTATGCAAGGTGTGAAGACCTTTGTACGCAATGGCCGAAGGTGGACGTTATTTACGGGAATTTCTCGGATAGAGAATTGTTGCAAGAAGAGGGGATTAAAAAAGCGGATGCGTTTGTAGCGTTGTCCGATTTGGACGAAGAAAACATCCTTTTGTCCTTGTTTGCGCAGGAATTTTGCGAAGGGAAGCTCATCACCAAAATCAGTCATGCGGACTACGACAGCGTAATCAACCGTTTAGAGCTTGATACGGTGATTTGTCCTGTGAATATCACGGCAGACAGCGTTTTGCGTTTTGTGCGCGCCACACGCAATGCAAAGGGGAGCAATATGGAAACCCTTTACAACATGATCCCTGGACAGGTCGAGGCGGCGGAATTTATCATCAAGGAAAAATCGCCGATTGCCAACAAACCTCTTTGCGAGTTAAAGTTCAAAAAGGGCGTATTGATTGCTTCCATTTCCCGCGGCGGCGAAATTATCACCCCTCGCGGTCAAGATATGATTTTGCCTGGGGATGCGGTGGTTATCGTTTCCAAGCACTTGGGGCTTGAGGATATCACGGACATTTTAAGGTGACGGTATGAATTTTGCGGTAATAAGAAGAACGCTCGGATGGTTGCTTATATTCGAGGCGATATTTATGCTAGTGCCTACCGCCACGGCGGTGTTGTATGAGGAATGGAATACACTCAGCGCTATCCTTGCCAGCATGGGTGCGTGCCTCTTGGTGGGGGCAATTTGTTTGATATTTAAGGTAAAAAGCGATGCGATCTATGCCAAGGAAGGCATGGTAATTGTGGCGAGCAGTTGGATTGTACTTAGTCTTTTTGGCGCGTTACCATTTTGGTTTTCGCGTGAAATTCCTTCCTATATAGACGCCTTGTTTGAGGCCGTGTCGGGTTTTACCACCACAGGCGCGACCATTTTAACAGGAGAAGTGGCTTTAGGTACTGCCGATGGATATTTGGCGATGTCAAAATCTCTTTTGATGTGGCGTAGCTTTACCCATTGGGTTGGCGGTATGGGTATTTTGGTGTTTATTATGGCGTTTTTGCCGTTGAGCGGCGCGCGGAATATGCACATTATGAAGGCGGAAAGCCCTGGCCCCATCGTGGGTAAGCTTGTACCCAAGGTGCGTACGACGGCGAAGATTTTGTATGCAATTTACTTTGGGTTGACGATGATAGAGTTTGTTTTTTTGCTGTGCGGTAAAATGCCTGCATTTGATGCTTTGAATGCGGCGTTTGCAACGGCAGGTACGGGTGGTTTTTCCGTAAAAACGGACGGATTTGCAGGATATTCGCCCTATTTACAATGGGTAGTAACCGTCTTTATGTTGTTGTTTTCCATCAACTTTAACACGTACTTCTTAATTCTTTGCGGTAAAATCAAGGATGCGTTTAACCTTGAGGTGCGCGTGTTTATTGGGATTGTCGTTGCGGCGATTGCGTTGATTACGCTTAACGTTTATACAACGGCAACCGAGTTGTACAGCTATACCTTTAGCGAAGCGTTGCGTTACAGCGCATTCTCGCTTGCTTCGGTGATTTCTACCACAGGGTTTGCAACGGCAAACTTTGATTTATGGCCGTCTTTTTCGAAGTGCATTTTGGTGTTGGTGATGTTTATTGGCGCCTGCGCAGGCAGTACGGGCGGCGGCATTAAGGTGTCGCGCGTGGTGGTGCTGTATAAGGGCGCAACCCACGAAATGAGACGTGCTTTACACCCCAAGCAGATGAAAAAGATTTCGATGGACGGGCGTATTGTGGAGCATGAAGTAGTGCGCAATACCAACGCATTTATCATCATCTATATCTTGGTGTTTATTGTGTCGATGTTGCTGGTTATGCTTGACCCTGCGACGGTGCAGGTCAGTGAAAGTCCGTTGGTGACGAATTTTACAGCGACCGCGGCAACCTTGAACAATATTGGACCTGGGTTGGATGCCGTTGGCCCTGTGGGGAATTTTGCATTCTATAATCCATTCTCGAAAATAGTGTTTATTTTCAATATGTTGGCAGGGCGTTTGGAGTTGTTCCCGATGTTGATTTTGTTCCACCCTGCAACGTGGAAAAAATAGCAACCTGAAGTTGCGCGCAGTAGGGTGTCTTTTCATACACTTTGATAGATTGTTGCGTGCATTCACGAAGGTAGTGATTGTAGAACTTATAATAGGATAAATAAAGTATAAAGCCACCGAAAGTCAATCGACTTTCGGTGGCTTTATGATATTTCACTTAATATTATTGTTTAATATATACGACTTGGGGTATGCATAAGGCTAGCTATAAAGTGTTTGCTAACACACCAAGTTTGGCTGCAAGATCATCTTGCTTATTTGGTGCCGAATAAACGATCGCCTGCGTCACCAAGCCCAGGAAGGATGTAGCCGTTTTCATTAAGCTGTCTATCCTGCGTAGCAACGTACACTTTCACGTCAGGGTGCGATTCTGCCACCTTAGAGATGCCTTCAGGCGCGCCGATAATTGCCATGAATTTAATATTCTTACAACCGCGCTTTTTCAAAAGGTTGATGGCATCGCATGCGCTTCCGCCCGTTGCCAACATAGGATCTACCAACAAAACCAGCTTGTTTTCAATGCCGTCGGGGAGCTTACAGTAATATTCCTTCGGCTCCAACGTTTCCTCATCACGGTACATACCAATATGCCCAACGCGTGCGCTGGGGAAAAGTACGTGGATACCGTTTACCATACCAAGCCCTGCGCGAAGAATGGGTACGATGGCAATGGCATTGTCCGCAACTACCGTTTGCGTGCAGGTTTCTAAAGGGGTTTTTACCGTCTTTTCCACGGTAGGAACGCCGTCTTTTAAGGCTTCATAGGTCATAAGGGTGGTGATTTCCTCGATGAGTTCGCGGAATTCCTTCGTAGGGGTTTTTTCATCGCGCAAAATGGCGATTTTATGGTTGATTAAGGGATGATTGAAAACGGTTACGTTGTCGTAATTTTTCATTTTTTAACCTCGTAAAAACATATTTTCCTTATTATAGCATACTTTTTTGTAAATAGCAAGAGGGGAAGTGATAAAAAACACCCCGATGGGGCGTTTTGTTTCATATAGGGTTTATTTTACCAAAATATACTTCTCACGCAGGCGTTTTGCACGCTTGCCGATTAACTCCACTTCTTCCTTCGTGGCGTTGCCGATGGCGTACTCGTACATCAATTCCCCATCCATCAAGGCTTGTTGGTCGTGGATAGGGAAGTACCGCTCCATCAAAAAGGAGGCGTACTTTTGCAAACGATACTCGCCCACCAAACGGTATTCCTTCGAAATGGTATCTACGGCGACGGAGTATTTTTCGCGTACGCTGTCCAAAATGTCCGTTCGGGCATCCGATTTTGCAAAGACAATCGTGGAGCAAATGTCGTAGTTTCGATTGCTTGACATCGAGCTGTGGCTGTCCGTCGAGCCGACGATGGGGTGAATTCTGCCTTGTTTATACTCCTCGTAATACATTGCCGTTTGTAAACCGTTTTGCTGGTAGTAATTTTCACCGCCCAACACCTCAAAGGCGTCGAAAGGATGATTTTTCAGCATATGCAAGGTGAAATCTTCTGTGATTTGATACAGGTTGTTTATCCAGTAGGGGTGGCAAAAAATCCCCAAACCTTGCGCTTGGCGGATTTTATCAAAAATCCATAAACACACCGCATACGAACGGCTGTCCACCGTTTCAGGGAAAGTTCCGTCGGCGGTTAAACCTTGCTGGATTTCGTCGATTTCACACCAAAAATCGGGCATGGCATAGACGTTAGGGGGTGTAATACTTTCGTCGAAACGTCTGCGCGACAATTCGCCGTTGGTTTCGAGATAATTCTCCTTCATCGGCAGTAATCCGTTGACGGAAAACATACCGCCAGCATTGACAATATGTACGGTTGTACCCGGCAGGTGGACTTCTTCCCCGGGGAGAATGGAAAGGGGAATTTTCACCCCTTGATAGGTTGCAATCGCATCCAAGGACGGGTAATACCGATCGTGGTCGGTGATTACGATAAAATCGTAACCTCTTTTACGATAATTTGCGCAAACGATGGCAGGGGGCTGTTGTCCGTCCGAGCCGTTGGTGTGCATATGAAAATCACCGCGCAAGGGGTAACGGCAAGCCAAATCTTCCGCTAAGGCATAGATATACAGCTGTGTGATTTGCGTGCCGTTTTGATGAACGCGGACGAAATATTCACCTTCTTTGGGTGCGCAATGGTTGAAATGCAACGCCCCATCGGTATCCGCTTTGCAGGTATATTCGGTGGAATTCCATGCGCTAAATGCTTCCGCAGGCGCACCTGCGAGGGCACGGTGTACAGTCACGGTGTACTCACCGTTGAAGGGTTTGCGCGCGGAAAAAGCGTTTATGGTGAAAGCAACGTCTTCCCCGATAGGAAAAACCAAGGGGAAGATATCGTAAGTATTACGGTTGAAAACGGGATTCATATAAAAATTCCTGCCTTTATGGTTACTTTAATTTGTTTAATTTTGCGCTATTCGTGATCACGACAAGCTGCATATTTTTCGTCAGGGGCATGGAAGGGTCGATGTTGATGTTTAAGTCGTTCCCTTGGCGGATTGCAATTACGTTGAAGGCGTATTTTTTACGCAAATTCAAGTCAATCAGCGTTTTGCCAACCCATTCGGGCTTTACTTCAAACTCAATCACCGATACGTCTTTGGAAAGCTCGATTACGTCGATAAAGTCAGAGCTTACCAAATTTTTAGCAAGGCGCAGACCCGATTCCTGTTCGGGGAATACAACCTTATCCGCACCGACCTTGGTTAAAATTTTACGGTGCACCTCGTTGCGGCATTTTGCAATTACCGTCTTTACACCGATTTCCTTGCAAAGCATTACCGCCATAACGCTTGCCTCTAAATTATTCGCCATGGCGATGATTACCACGTCCATGTTCGCAATTCCCAAATGTTTTACCACTTCGGGGTCGGTAACGTCTGCGCATTTACAAAAAGGAATGTCTGCAATGGCGGAATTGACAAGGTTTTCATCCAAATCTACCGCCAATACCTCAGCGCCATTATTTGCAAGTTCTTTTGCTACTGCCAAACCGTATCTGCCAAGACCGAATACGGCATAAGATTTATAAATACTCATATTGACTCCTTACGTTATCCCACGCTGATTTCTTCGGTGGGGTTTTTGATGAGATTGGTTGTTTCTTTTTTTGCTTTGAATGCAAACGCCAGGGAGATTGGCCCGATGCGTCCAAAATACATGGTTACAATGATGATGATTTTACCAAAAATCCCCAAGAAAGGGGTAAGGTTTCTGCTTAAGCCGACCGTAGCCGTTGCGCTGACCGCTTCGTAAATAATATCTATGGCAGGTGCAGTGGTGACCGCCGCCAACAAAACGGTGGAAACGAACATTGTCGCAAAGGACATACAAACAACGGCAACTGCCTTTTTGGTGATTTGTCTAGACAGGTTGCGGTTAAACAGCGATACCTCGTTTTTGTTTTTAATTGCCGAGTAAGCGGTGGCAAACAATACTACAATGGTAACCGTTTTGATGCCGCCTGCCGTACCGACGGGCGAACCGCCGATGAACATTAGCAGTAAGCAAAAAATTGCCGTGGCGTTTGTTAAATTTTCCTGCAGCATACTCGCAAAGCCTGCCGTTCTCGTCGTGATAGATTGGAAAAGTGAAAGCTGAATTTTATTGAAAAGCGAACAGCTTTGTAAAGTAAGAGGATTGTCGTATTCCAAGGCGAAAATTACCGCCGCACCCCCAACAATAAGGGCGAAGGTCGCCGACAAAGCGATTTTACTGTGCAAGGTTAACTGATGAAAGCATTTCAACCGTTGCGTTTTAAAATTTTTCAACACACGCAAGACGTCCCACCAAACGATATACCCGATACCGCCGATGATGATGAGTAGGGAAGTAACGGTGTTGATAAGGGGGTGGAAAGCATAATTGCAAAGGCTGTTTTCCGCAATAATGTCAATCCCTGCGTTGCAAAAAGCGGAAATAGAGGTGAATATGGAAATCCAAATCCCTTTCAAGCCGAATTCGGGGATAAATACGGGCATATACAATATCGCCCCGATTCCTTCCACAATCAAAGTGCCGATGATTACCTTTTTGACAAAGCTTGTAAGCCCTGCAAGAGAGGTGAGGTTGAAGGCATCGCTAATCAGCTGACTGCTCTTTAACCCAATTTTACGGTGAAAGGCGACCGCAATCCCTGTCATAACGGTAATAATTCCCAAACCGCCGATTTGAATGAGCAATAAAATAACCGCTTGACCAAATCCGCTCCACGTGGAAACGGTGGGCAGGGTAACCAAACCCGTCACGCAGGTTGCCGTGGTGGCGGTGAATAAGGCGTCTATATAGGACACAGCCGTTCCGCTTTTCGTGCTAAAGGGTAACGACAGCAGTCCGCTGCCTATCAATATAACGCACAGGAAACTGAGCATAATTACCTGCGTTGTCGAAAATTTTATTTTTAGCTTTTTCTTCATAATTTGTTCCATTCAATGAGTTTAAGTCTTACTTGCTTTTTATTATAGCATATTAAAATGCAGATTTCAAGTTTTTCTAAAGAAAAAACGCCCCCTTAAAGGGCGTTTTTTATCATTCGATAAAGATTGTTAAGCTTGAATTTGCTAAATCGACTGTATTTTGTGCGATTTTTGCCGTCGTTTGCACGCTGAACAACCCTTTATTGTTGGTGTGTCTTACGTAATAAGGGAAGGCGGAAGAGGAAATATCCACGCGCAGTTTTTCGCCTTTTTTTGCCACGAATGCGTGCGGTTCAAACGAGAAATGCATTTCTACCATATCCCCTGGCGTATAGTCCGAAATAAAGTTGGAGATTTGCCTAATATCATCACGCAACCCATAATCGCCTTCCGCTTTGACGAGGCTAATGCGCATATAAAAGCAGGTGTCCTCACAATCGGATTTTACGCGTAATTTTGCCTGCATTTTACCCTTAATGAAGGTATCCTTCTCAAATTCAGGGGTGAAAATGGTGATGATATCCTGTCGAGTGTTGGGGGGTGCCTGCCAAGCGTTGCCGCCGATGGCGCATAAACCACCGTTAAAGGGGGCAGGGTCGTGTGGATCATAGGTATAGGTTTTTTCTTCGTTTCCAAGAGAAATGGTGGCACCATGTACGGGTTGAGCGAGTTCATCCGTGCACCAGCTGTCGCCAAAAAGTTTATAATAGGTGATTTTTCCCGTCTCGACAAAGGGGGGCTCGCCATTTCTAATGGCGTTGAACCATTTTACCTGATATTCCCCAAATGCTTCCGTGAGGGTGGCGCTGTTAAAGCGTATCGGTTGGTTGTCTGATAACCCGCTGTGGTCGTAGGGGTGAACGAGGAATGCTGATTTCGCCTTGGTTTGCTCGTCTAAAGCATTCCACGTTTCGAAAATACCGCCCGTGGTGAGGTCGTAAAACCCTGCTGTCAAAAGGATGGGAATATTGGCGTGTTGAATGGCATTATGCGCATCCACGCCGCCTGCTTTGGTCAACCAAAACTCGTCCTTTCTATCGGGGTGATACAGCTTTTCGTCGTAAGAGGGGACGCTTTCACCGAATACCGTTTTGGTGAAGTCGGTAAAGGGGAGAACGTTGTAGGTTTCAGGGGTGCAATTGCGGGGAAGCTCACTCTTGTTTTTGTACATGCTCGCATACCAGTTCCAGTAAGCAACCTTGTAAAAACCGTTTTTGTAAAGAATGTTATAGCGTTCGCAATCTTGCTTGTTAAGCACTGCGCCCTTGATATCGTCGGCAAAAGGTGCGGTAACGTAATGCACGGTGGCTGTATAACTGCCGCCACACAAGTATAATTCACCATTGTAGAAGGGTTGCTTGCGCACCCAATCGTGCAAGGTAAGCCCGTCCTCGCGTTCGCTGACGTAGGGGATGAAATCCCCATCACTTTTACCGCAACCGCGACAATGTTGATATACCACCGCATAGCCGTTTTCCAGGAAAGATTTTTGCATCTCGGCGACGCGAGAAACCGCTTCGTCCTCGGACGAGGTTTTTGCGTATTCCACGTAGGGGGAACGGAAAATAACGGTGGGGAATTTACTTGTTTGGTTGGGCAGGCAAACCACCGTAAATAGCTTTGTGCCGAGGGTATCGACGTAATAAAAAGTATTGTAGGACATAGCGTTACCGTCCTTGTTTTTTCTTTTATACGTATTTTATAACATTTAGACGTGGTTTGTCAATAGTGTAGGGTAAAATTATTAAAAACAACGCCCGAAATGGGCGTTGTTGAGGAACTGCAAATGGTGAGATTGTCAAGATGGTTGTAAGCGATTAATAGAATCTTATAAAATCTTCGATTCGGAAATATTTTTTTGCTAAAGCGTTGATTTCTGAAATTAAACGATCGGTTAACCCTTGTCTATCTTTATAATCGTCTTTTTCGATTTCGATTAAGGGGACGTTATGTTCTTTATAGGCAGCGCGTTTTCGTGCTTTATTTTCCAAATATTCTTTCGTGTTCATACCCCAATATTCAATATAAATTCCATGTCGGCTATCCGTAACAGGAATAAACCAATCCGCTGTAATGGTTTGTTCATCAGAGGAGATAGGAACTTTTTTCTCATAACAATGTACAATACGAACGTCGTATAAAATATCGTCGATAATACTTTCGGGATTGCTTTTAACATAATGTCCGTCTAAGGTACGCAATAATTCTTCTTTTCTAGAATCCTGTGTATTCGAATATTCGCTGACGGGCTGTGATTTTTGGGGTTTTTTCTTTTCTATAATTTCTTGAATATCGGTGGGTGCTCTATCCATTAAGGAATTATCGGAAAATAAATCTTTTACAAGTACGGAAAGAGCCATTAGCTTATTGCAATTTGATTTAATAAATTCAAAGTTCTTCATCCTGTATATATTAGAACGTAAATTGAAATAATAATCTTTCAATTCAAAAATTTTAGAGTTTTTATTAAATGAATCTTTGAAATCTATCATTTCATACCAGCACTTTCTGCAAAGGTCTCCATTAGGGGCATTATCCTCGCATACGATGCAAGTGCCTTTGGGCGCAGGGGTAGTGGATGTGACTATTGCTTTTGTTTCTTGAGTTGGCTTTGCGTTTTTCGATGCATTGCAACTCTTACAAAGCGGATAATAACCGCTAGGTTTTCCGCAAATTTGACAGTTTGCCATCTTTATTCTCCTAGAAGAGGTTTATTTGTATAATTGTAACATACATTTGATTATAAGTCAAGTGCTAAACACCTCCGACAACACGAAAAAAGACGCCTAAAGGCGTCAATTCGTGTTGGTGGAGCGAGTTAAACGTAAGTTGAACCGCTTAAATTAATTCAATATAACCACGACAATTTCTAGCAATATTTGCCCAATCCAAAACAGCGGCTAGCACAAATACAGGATCAAAGGTAGAGGCCCCCAACTTAACTCCCGAATATTTATATGCTATATAACCAACGACAGTATCAAGACCGCATTTTCCGTAGCCGACCTTATCTTCTTTTCCTCGACCAGCACCTTTTAAAGCTCGTCCACCTTTTTGGTTTAATAACTCTTGAATAACGTCAAAAACTTCAAAATGATAAAACAAAGAATAATTATTAAGCTTATCGCACACAAATCCCGTATTATCTTTATCTAAAAGGATATGACAAACATCACCATTTAATAATTGAATTGTTGCAGAGCCGCCAACGCTCATAAGTTTTTTTTGAACTTGTTTTGAAAATGTCATTACATTGTTTTCTTTTTTGCTATTCCAAAATCCCATTTGTACTCTCCTTAGTATAAATTTCTTTCAAACGTAACCGTTTTAGCTTCTATGTTTACTTTCGCTTTATAGCCAAGCAATAACCAACTTTTTGCATAAGGGTGATATTCCGTATTTGCCCAATACGAGTGGGGTAATTTATATGCGCTTGCGGGCAATTTAAAGCCTAAAATCTCTTCTAAGTTGTCATAGGTTAACGCAATTCTCTTTTCCCACTTACCATATAAGTATTCTGATAATGGTTGGTATTTGCTGTTTGTGCATTCAGAAGGAAAAGCAGGGCGGTTATTAGAAGAAATGGTTGCCGTTTCTTCTAATTTTGCGACCCGTTTTTCTAATTCATCAATTCGGTTGTACAATTTCACGATATCGGCTAATTCTAACTGCATTTTATTTTCTCCTTTGATAATAATGTTTTAGTAATTTTACTGCTTTTGTTTACACTATACCATAATTCGAACCTACTGTCAACTGTTTTTTTACTGTATTTTTCAGTTTTTTATGATTTACTAGAATAAAAAGCTTAAATTGAAATATAGGGGGGCATAGAGTGGTCTTGATTGCCGAAAGAATTTCGGCAAAGCGTCGGGCGCTTAGGTGGCTGACGGAAGTAACTTTTACACAATACGGCGCGCCCTCGCGTGCCCCGACGAACACCTCATCGTTCAAGCGTTAATCACCTTCGCCAACATGCAAAAAAG
>JAFVQP010000184.1 GCA_017504735.1 Clostridia bacterium
AATAGAAATCACCGAATAACAGTTAGGATTGTCATATTTGTCCATATACGAGCCCATCGAGAAATATGCTTTTGTGATCGATTCCGTCTGGCCTTCTTCCATAATATCGCTCGCAAGAATGGGCACAGCCATTTCATTTACGGAAATTACGTAGGCAGGCATAATTGCATCTTCGATGAGCCAATAGTAATCCTCGTGATAGGAAATTTCGATAACAAGATTCGAGCCGTCGATAGGTGTAGGGATACTGAACGTTGCAACCGCGTCTCTCTCGTTGGTCTTTGTGTAAACCTTGACCATCGATTCACCGCCAAACAACCAAATCATAACGCTAATACCATTGCTTTCCGATTTATAGAAATCCGCATCCTCAAGGAAGTTAAAGCAAAGATTATTTGCTGCCTTCATGTCGGTATTGATAAACGCCGCTTCTTCTAAGCAAACCGTAACTTTCACACCAGCAACAAGGTCAAGTTCCTTATTATAGTTGAAACGTTGAGGATGTTTACCAGGCTCGGTGAAGTAGAGCCCATCTTCCGTCCATTCTACATCGCTCACTTCCGCACCCGTCGTATTTACGTAATAGAATGCGTTTCCTTCCACCGCCGCTTTCGTTTCTCCATAAGCAGCTTCGATTTCCGCGCTTGTTTCCATCAAGTACGCAAGGTCGATTGCCGTCCATTTTTCTCTAACTGCCTTAAACGCGGAAAGCGTTTTATATTCTTTTGCAAGTAAGGTATCTACTGCTTCAATTTCCGCAGAAACGTATGCCTCGCAAGCCGATTTCAACGTGGCGTAAGCCGCCGTAAAGCGAGTATACAAGTCACCGTCAGCCTCTTCGATTTCTACGTTTTCAACCAAAAGCTTGTATGCCGCTCTCGCCTCATCGATATTCATTTTAATCGTCATATCCACGTCGGCTAACGTGCCTTCAAATTTCGTGAGATAATCCGCCTTTACCGCTGCAAGGTTTGCGGTTTCGACCACTGCAAATGCATCGTCCGCCGCCAAAATGCGCGTTTCTAACGCCGCCTTATCTTCCGCGGTCAAAACCTCGGTCACCAGCACTTCCACGTCACTGCCCACATATGCCGCGCGCATTGCTTTCGCATCTACGATTCCTTTAATCAACTGTTCTTCCGCAAGCGTAGCAACTTCTTCCACTTCCGTTTCCCAACCAATTACCCAAGCACAAGCGTTTGCGTAATCAATCGCATACGTATACTCTTCCGTCAACGACAGGAAATATTCCTTATTTTCATCCGTGAGCATATCTTTCATATTGTCGTAAACGCTTACCGCATTATCCAAAGCGGTAACTGCCGACGCAATATTTTCAGACGTAATGGCGGATTCTTCCTCCAAAACGGCAACCGCTGCCGCCGCTTTGTCATATTCCGCTTGAACGCTTGCTTTTACGCTGTCCTGCGCACCTGCAAGCGCCGTATCGCCTTCCGCGAGTTTCAAGCCAAGTACCAATTTATCGTTTCCGCGGAGCAATGCTATTGCGCTTTCCAAAGCGCCTCTCTTTTCCATTGCCACGCTAAAGCTGTCCGCATCGTTTGCTCCGCTTGCCGCCGCAATGTATTCATCTGCCGCCGTATGCGCAGCCGCCAAGGTCGTTGCCGCATAAGCCTTTGAGTTGTCGTCTTCCATCTTCAGCGTGAACGCCCCTGCGTTTTCCATACCCCAAGCAGAGATATAGCATTCGCCGTTTTCATCCAAAACACCAGGCATACTTGCTTCCGAGAAATATACCGTGCAAGGGGTTGCTTGATCTGCGTATTTTGTCCCCCTTACCACGTCTACAGTTATCGACCAAATATCCGCATTCGTAGCCTCTTTATCATCTACAAGGGCAAACGTAAAACTATATGCATCATCCTCCGTCCCCATTGCGACGAAAGATCTATCCAAACCGAATACGTTGTTATTATCCGTCAACGCTGCGTCTTTGTAACAAATCGTACCTTCTGCATGGTTGCTGTTTACGTACAAACGGTTTTGCCCATCGTATTGATAGGGAATCCACGTTACATTTAATGTTGTTACTTCACTCAGAGTATATTTGTCACCGACGTTTGTAAAACCAAAGCCAAAGCGAGTTCCTGCCTTATGCTGCGTAGAACCCATCGTAACGGTCAAGCCGTCTAATTTTACTTTATTTTCATTATAAGCACGCTGACCGTAATTAGGAATCGTCAATACCGATTCCCCCGTTTCCATATTGTAATGCGCTTTTGCTCCGCCTTTCCAAGCGTCAATCCACTCCGTGCTTTCAACCAACGTAGAGTTTTCCTCTGCCACTGCCTGTTTTGCAACTCCCATAGAAATTGCACCGCTCGCAATGCATAACGCACAGGATATACCGAGCATCTTTGCCAAAGTTGTTTTCTTCATTGAATTTCTCCTTTTTATCAAAATGAATCGTACCGTGAAAGGTTTAATCCTTTTTCTTTACAATAAACATAGCCGCAGCCGCAACCAACGTAGCCATCGCACCAATACCACCTAATGTGCTTCCACAACCCGACGATTCTTCTTCCTGATTATCGGACGATTCGTCTTTTATCGTTGCGTCCACGTTTTC
>JAFVQP010000185.1 GCA_017504735.1 Clostridia bacterium
CTTAAAGGTGGTATTCACGTCAAATGCACCACCGCAGTCGTCTTTTCGGCGCTGCTTTCTACAGAGCTTGTCGCACCCATCTCACATGCGGTAACGATACCCGCCGTACCTACAAGCGCCAACGCAGAGAATAGAATTGTCAATATTTTTTTCTTCATAGTTTTCTCCTCCGATTAGAGTTTCAAGCCAGCGGCAAATTCACCGCTCTTAAAGTACTTCATAGAAATAATAACCGTGATAATCAACGGGAAGGAGGAAATGACGTACATTGCATAGGTCGCACCGTATTTTACGGTATTATTTTCCACCACCGCATACATGATGTTGGTTAAGGTTTGGCTGTTTTCCAAAATCAAGCTTGCCCACAGGTATTCGTTGTAAATCCCCGAGAAACAGCCGACAAAATGATACAAGATGATCGGCAATGCAAGGGGAACGGTAATTTTCGCCAAAATCACCGCGTCGTTTGCACCGTCCAAGCGCGCGCTTTCGTACAACGATTTGGGTTGTTGGCTGAAGAAGGTTCTAAACAGGAACATACCCGTTACCTGACCGCCGCCCACGATGGGGATGAGATAACCAAGATGGGTATCCCCCAAATTGAAGGTGTCGCGGATCAACGGTACCAAGATAGGATAACCGATGATAGACGGTACAAGCAATACTGCAATGAACAGCATAAAGACAAAGTCTTTAAAGTAGAAATCCTTAAAGGAAAGGATGTACGCAAGTACTGCACTGATGAGGGTTTGCCCTACCGCACCGCAAAGCGCCACCAAAATCGTCGAGAAGTAGTACGGCCCGATGGCATCCCACGCCGTGGAGAAATTCCCTTTTGCTGCAGATAAAAACGTGGCAAACTGCGGGAAGCTGAAGGCGTTGACTTTTACCTGTTCTTCCGTTTTAATCGAGTTGACAATCGTCAAAAACAAGGGCATAAACGAAAAGAGCAAACAGAAGATAACCACACCAAGGATAACCGCCTGTACGCCGTTTCTTTCATAAGGCATACGAAGGGTGTGTTTTTTTGGTTGAATTTGCGTATTTTGTTGCATTGCTTCCATTTTACAAATCCTCCCCCATGGTGTCTCTCTTTTGCATCTTGAAGTTTGCCGCTACCGCCACAAACAGGAAGGCAAAGATGATGGTTGCGTACGCACTCGCCATACCGTAGTCCGCTTGCGTACCCGTCATGATACGATACATACTCTCTACCGGTGTAATCGTACCCGCCGAACCTAATATATAGGTACGGGCATAGTTTTGCACCGAGTTAATAAAGGTCATAATAAAGATATATTTGATTTGAGGCATAATCAGCGGAATGTCAACGAGGAAGAAGCGTTTTACAACCCCCAAACCTTCCAGCCAGCCTGCTTCGTGGTATTCGTGAGGAATATTCATCATACCGCCGTAGAAGATGAGATAACCGCCGACAAACGGGAAGCCCATCATAATCAGCGACCAGCGCGCGTAATCGGTGTTGTCCAAGAAGGCAACCGGGTCTTTCCCGAACATAGCCAGGATTTGGTTCATTACACCATCCGCACCGTAGATACCTTCACGCCAAATCAACATCGTTGCCATACCAGGGATGATACCAGGGATGAACATCAAGGAACGAATCCAGTTGGACGCCGTCTTGTTGCGGATCAAAATCAACAGGTACGCAAACAAAATGGGAGGCGCAAGGGAGAAAATCAAGTCGGTCACCAAGAAGAACAACATATTGCCCACCGACAAAAGGAAGTCGGGTTGATTGAAAATACGCAGATAGTTGCCAAAATTGTTCCATATCCAAGCCGGTTTTTCACGCGTATAATTGAAGAAGGACATGGAAATTGCACCGATGGCTTCGTAGTAACAGAACATACCCAAGAGCAGAACGAAGAATACCAAGGACAAATACACCCAACGGTTTTTCTTGAAATCACGTTGAATTACTTTGACACGGTACAATACTCTATCGTTTTTCGTTGCGATATAGAACCAAAGGCAAACGCCCAAGGAAATCACCGCAAGCCCCGTCGAAATCACAAACGCCCAAGTGGTTGCCGTTTTGTTGGCAAAGCGTTCGGGCTGGTAGGTGCTTGCATACAGTTGCACCCTCGTGATACCGTCCATCCCCACCGCGGAAACTTGGTGTAAAACGTGCGTTACCGCATTATCTTTGTCACCGATGATGCTGTACATATCAAACGCACCGACAAAGGTATAGGCGATTTCACAATCGTCCTTATCGTTGATATCCACAATGGACAAGGTACGTTCGTTTTCAAACTTCAAATACAAAGTATTTGCAAACTTGTTGTAGCTTAAGCCGTTACCAAAACTGCTGAACTTTTTATCCCCGATATTGACGGTGTCGATTTTCTTTGCGATATCACTCAAGAACGAACCGTTTGCCGCCTTATCGATATCCGCTTTTTCCACCACGTATAAATATCCGTCCGCAGCATTGGTGAAATACGCCACTTTGTTCTTTTTGGAATATACAATACCGTTTATGGTGTTATTACCCGAATAGATTACCGAGTAGTAAGCAGGGTTTAAGTATTCTTCCTTCACCACGATACTGCCCTTTTCCGCGTTATATTCGCTGCACCAAGGGTTGAGGGTGAAGAACGCTTCGCCTGCTGCTTCCGCCGCCGTTTCTTCCGCTTGCATATTCATTTGCGCGTTGATAAAACCGCCGATTGCCTTGTAATAGGTCTTAATCTCGTCAACCGTCGCCGTTTCGAGCAATTCGTCGGGATACTGCGCTTTGATTTGATCCGACGAAGTGTTCAGCTTTGCGCGCATTTTCTGCAAGAAGAAGTTTCTATACGCTTCATCGTATTGCGTTTGGTACTGCGTACCTTCGTAGTACGAGCTTACACGGTCGAAAAAGTTTACCTTCTCCCCGGCGATTTCACAATCCGCCAAGTCCAAGCCAAGCTTTACGACACTGCCGCCTTTACGGAACACGTACACAGCGTCTTCGGTTGCGTCCACACCCAAAATACCCGTCGTCGATTGCATCGGTACGAGCTTTTTGTAGCCAACCTGCGGATCGGACAAATCCAAATCCCAAATCATCTTCGATTGCGACACGTCCCCTGCAAGATCGGTTATAGACAATTTTTGTATGTAGGAAAGGTTGTTGATTTGTACAAGCAGATATAAATCCTCTTTTACGTTGTCACAGCCTTTGATAACCGTATGCGATTTTGCCAAACGATAATCGTCCGTCAAGGATAAATTTATCCCATCGTCGCTCAAACGGAAAATGTTACCGCTGGCGTCGTATGCAATAAACCAAGTCTCGTCCGTATCGGCGATGCATTTGATGCTCCATTGCTTCAAGCTGCCGCCCACGAGCGTGTCGTACTTACCATCCGCCTTCAGCATTTCCTCAATCGACTTTAAGGAAAACGTGGAAATTGCTTCCCCCGTCAACGCATCGTAGCGATACATGGTATCTTCCGTCATCAGGAAGTAATCCGAACCATCCTTCCCCTCTACCTGGGAAAGAATGTTTTTACCATCGCCCAACGCCTTGATTTCCTTTGCGTGCGGTATCAATACGCCGAACAGGATGGAAAGGCAAAGGAAAACCGCCAACAACGCCGCAAATACAATGCTAGTCGTCTTGGCTGTTTTTCTGTCTTTGTTGGTTACGTTTAAACTCATTGTGTATTCCTCTTAAAAAATCCTTAATAGCGCAGTCGAAAAAGACTGCGCCGGTTAAGCATATTTGTCTTTTAGAAAACGATGTCAGAAATTAACCCAAAACGTAGCTGGGATCCTTCCAGAAGCCGTTAGGCCAGCCGTTGAATGCGATGATTTCCGCCATATCCGCATTTACTGCCGTTTCCCACTTGCTTGCAAAGCCTGCGGGGGTCAACGCTTGATCCGCTGCAAGACCGGTCATCAAAAGATTTCTCCAGTTTTCACGGATAATCTTTTGCGTTTCGGTGTAACCGTTTGCATATCTTACGCCCCAGCCAAGGAAGGGGTTCGCGTCAACGTCGCCGTTGAAGGTGATGGTCTTGTTGCTTTCTTCGAAGAATGCTTTCCATTCGTTGGGGATTACCACCAAATTATTCTTAACCGAGGACAAGCCCTTAGGTACTTCGCCTGCCGCAGCCAAGCCCTTGTAATAAACGGTTTGACCATAAGGGGACAATACAAACTTCATGAAGTCTTTGTTGAGTTCGTTTTGCGCTTTGTCGGTGTGGTTGATTACGGACAAGAAACCGCCGTTACCGCCGATGTCACGGGTAATCGTGTTTTCGTTGTCTACGATGTCTTCGCCTTCAAAGTTACCCTTCGTATATTTACCAGCCATCATTTGAGGATAGTCAAAGTAGCCAAGCTCAATCTTATCCGACTTGCCGTAGTTGATACCAAAGCCTTGGTAGTCAAGTACGATCTGAGGGGAAGATTTGCCATCGCTCTGCGTTTCGAATTCGTCACGAAGCGCGGTAAATTCCGTCGAGGATACGTCCTTCATAAGGTAGCCCTTCATCTTTGCAAGATTGCCTACGAAGTCAAGATATACTTCACTGGTCATACCTGCGTAGCCTTTACCGAAAGAGCAGTCCTTATCGAACATAATGTTCAAAAGCTTAGCCCATTGTACACCGTAGGTAGGAAGCCCTTCAGGAACCTTTGCGGTAGAGCTGTAATCCGACCAGCTGGAACCTACTTCGCCAGCCATGATGTATTCGTAGAATTGACGGTAGTAGTAGTCACCGTAAACACGAAGCAACCAGGTGAACTGCAACGATTCGATACTAGCGTCGCAAAGGGTGATACCCAAGGGGTTGGAATAACCTGCCTTTTGCATGCAATCGCAAAGGCTGATCAAATCATCCCAAGTGATGGGATATGCCGCTTCGCTTGCTGCGTTCAAATAACCCTGTTCAACCGCCGCGTCAAACGCTTCATCGTTGATGAACCAGCAGGTCTGCATGATTTCAGAGTTCATGATATAACTTTCACCGCTGTTGTCTGCTTCCTTCGTCTTGTAAGCCACAGACTCCAACACGCTCGACCACATCGTTTGCGTACCGCAATAAGGGTTATACGAGGAAATGGAAGGATACATATCCACACAGCGTTTACGCGTGGAACCATAACCAAGGTTACCTTCTACGATATCCCAATCCGTCTTGGGGTTGGTCAATTCGTTGTTCAAACGGCTGGTGTAGGTCGAACCAGAGTAGGTGGTGATAACGTTTACGTCAACGCCGTTACCCTGCAAACGTTCGTATTCCGCAGCCAACGCTTCCCAACCTTTTACCGTGCCTTCAAAGTCAAGCGCGATGTCGATTTTACCCGAATACTGCTTGATTGCAGATTTATCGGGAAGGTACTGTGCCTGGAACCCTTCGCCAAGTTCTGCTGCCGTCAAGGGATTTACCGCGATGGTATTGCCGCTGCCGCCTTCCGAGGTGCCTTCCGACGTACCGCCGCCACCGATGCACGCCGTCATGCCAAACAAAGACGTAAAGCAAGTCATAAGCGCAATTGCACTAAAAAGTTTTTTCTTCATATAAGCCTCCTATGGGGTTTGATTTTCTCGTTTTTATTTTTAAAATAGTAACGTTTTCCTTGTCACTTTACCCTCTTATTGTATAAGAAAATCATTTTTGTGTCAACAGCAAATTTTGTCATATATGTAACAGTTTTTGTCTTTTTTTCGCTTCCATAAACCTTCCTACTCCTTATACATTATTATGTATTACATTTTTTTACATTTTAGTATTGACAAATTTTGACACATATGCTATACTGTTGCCATGGAAAATACATTGAAACAAACACCGGCGCTTAATTACATTCACGAAACGCAATCAGACGAGCCTTTTTATTTATTCTTGGAGACGGCAACCTATTTATTGGAAATTCCGCACTACCATGATAGCTTTGAACTCGTCTATCTTATCAACGGAAAATCCAAGGTGCACGTAGGCAATAAAACCTTCCCTTTTGAGGCAGGAGATATCTTTATCGTCAATTCCCAACAGGTGCATTTTTACGAAAATCCGCCTGAAGATAAGCTTGCGCTTATCGTCGTATTCGGTAATAAGTACATGCATAGCTTTAAACAGCTGCACCAAGGCAAACCCTTCCCCTCTTTGTTGACGAACAAAGAATATAACGACGAGATTTACAGCTTGTTGTTGACTTGGCTTGGATTTGATGATAAAACCTTTTTATCCGATTGCGCGTTTGCCAACCTGCTTTTGGATAAAATCATCAAGCTGTATGGATTTGGCAACCTTGACGAGCAGGACCCAATACATACCTTGGCGACAAAGTTCATCAATTACATCAACGACCATTACGCCGAGCCTTTGACCTTGGAAGATACGGCGCAAAAATTTGGATACTCGAAAGAGTATTTCTCTAAACTGTTTAAACGGACGGTGGGGGTAAACTTTTTGTCTTTTGTCAATGCGATTCGCGCACAAAAGGCGGTCGAAATGATGAACGATCCTCTTAAAAAACATAGCACGCAGGAAATTTGCGCAGCCTGCGGTTTTAACAATGCGGTTAGCTTATACCGCAACCTAAAAAAGCCTCATTAATACAATTCAACACGTACATGGTATGCCCATTGTGTACTTTTACGAGCAAAGACGCGGTTTTTTCGCCGCGTCTTTTTATTGCAAAATCATCTTTTTGAATAAACGCTATTCGTTTTTTATTCGACACTTTTTAACATTTTTGTAGATTTTTTTCGCTTAACCTATTGACAAACGCATATTTGCGAGGTATAATTTATAAAATATATTATTTGTTTTGCGCACAACGCACGCAATACTGGGGGGGGGATTTATGGCTCTTTTGCATGTCATCGAACAGGAAATGAACAACGAACAGCTGGTTGTTCGCCACCACATCGAAGATTTTAATGCAAAATCACAACTCATCGTTTACGAATCGCAAGAAGCGTTGTTTTATAAAAATGGGCAAGCTTTAGACTTGTTTGCCCCGGGCAGACACGATTTAAAATCGGACAATCTTCCCTTCTTCAAGAAGATTTTTGCCCATCTTTTCGACGGGAAAACACCCCTGCCCTGCGACGTTTATTTTATCAACAAAGTCAACGTCCTCAATATGCAATGGGGCACCGATTCCCCCATCGAATTGGAAGACCCGAAATACCCTGCCTTGGTACGTGTGCGCTCCAATGGTCAAACGGGCATCCGTGTAATCGATTCCCGTAGATTTACGGTAAAAGTAGTTGGACAGTTACGAGAATTCACCGTGGAAGAGCTCCGTCGTTGCATCAAAGGTATGATGATGTCTTCCATCAAGGAATGTATCGCCACCACCATAATTGAACAAGGCGTCAGCATCTTAGAGATTGCCACAAAGCTTAGTGATATCGCTCGTGCAACGGAAGAAAAGTTAAACGCACGCATTGCTGACCTCGGTATTGCGCTTGACCATTTCTCCATCAACGCAATTATGCCCAGCGACGGGGATTTAGACATCGTTCGCAAAATCAAAAATCAAAACACCGAAGTGGACCTGGAAGCATATCGCATCCGCAAGCTCGGTGAAGCTCGTGCGCATGCACGAAACGCAGAAGGTTACACCTACCAAGAAGAGCGCCGCTTTGACGTATTGGAAAGCGCTGCGCAAAACGAAGGCTCGGCAAGCGCATTTATGAACGTAGGTATGGGGCTTGGAATGGGTACAGGCGTTGGCCAAGCTGTCAACACGATGGCGCAAACCTTACAACAACAGCCCACCGCATCCCCTGCCAATACAAAAACCTGTCCTCAATGCGGCGGCACTGTCCCTGCAAACGCAAAATTCTGCTCCAACTGCGGTCAACCGATGCCCCAAGGCCCTCGTTTTTGCCCTGAATGCGGTACAAAATGTGTGGAAAACAGTAAATTTTGCGCAAATTGCGGTACTAGATTAGAAGCATTGCCCGTCAAGGAATAACGAAGGAGACAGCGCCATGAAAAAACTCAACAAATTTTTCGTCCTTATCTCCCTCGTACTTGTGTGTGCGTTGCTTAACACCATCGTCTTTTTAACGGTGGATAAAGCGCGCTTGAACACCTCCGCCTTTTGGTTGGCTTGGGGCTTTGCAACCCCCTGGAATTTGGCAATGGCAATTGGCTTACACCTTTGGGCAAGCAAGAAACCAGACGACGCCTTGATAAAAATGCCTGCGGCGTATTATATTTGCGCAACGTTTGGCGGCGCGTACTTGCTCCTTGGTGCAATTTTCATGTATGCAAACATTGAAAAAATCACGTTGCTTTTGATTTTGGAATTAATTGTAACGGTTGCATACCTCATCATGACCTTCTACGTATGCTTGGCAGGCAACCACATTGCCCAAAGCGAGAAGGAAACGAAACAAAAGGTGTTTTTTATCCGTATGCTTCAATCGAACGTTGCTTCCTGTGTGCCGATGGTAAATAACCCCGACATAAAAGCGGCGCTGGAAGAATTGTCGGAAAAAATCCATTACAGCGACCCCATGGGCCATGCTTCGCTTGCTATGGTAGAAGGCGAGCTTGCCTCCACCATCGATGAAATTGCAAGCAAGCTCGCAACGGGAGATGAAGACGTCGAAGCCTTGGTCAAGAAAGCAGAAATGCAGTTGGCGCGCAGAAATAGCCAATGCTTAATGTTGAAGTAAGTTATGAAAGGTCAAATCCGCGAAGTTAAAATATGGGATTTATTCATGTACGTAGTTGCCCCTGCAGGGATTGCCGCCCTACTTTGGACGGTACTGCGTATGGTATATATACAATACATACCTCTCCGCCCTTGGATATTTTACACCGTGGCAGGTGTAATCAGCTACTTTCTTTTAAAGCGTTTTGTCATCGGTTTGGTGTTATTGTATAAAGTGTGTGCGCCGATGGAAGTGCGTGGCAGATGTCGATTTGAACCGACCTGCTCCACTTACATGATCATGGCGATATTGAAATATGGATTGGTGTATGGTGTTTTTAAAGGCATCCGCCGTGTGTTGAGGTGCAAGCCCCCCAACGGCGGCGTCGATTACCCTTAAACCCCATCATGAATTATAGAAAAAATATTTAAATTGATAGGAGGATAGAATTTTGAGCGAACAGTTAACTGGATTTTGCCCGAATTGCGGCAATAAACTCGTTTATGCAAAAAACGACACAACAGTTACGTGCTACGCATGCGACAGCGTAATCAATGCGGAAGAATTTTCCGGCAAGGCGTCGTCGAGCGTAGCGAATGAAGGTTTGGGCGCAGTAGCGGCTTCCATGCCTTTGATGATGATGGGGTTTGATAACCCTGAATCGGGGATTGTATTCATCGAAAACTTCTTCGATAATTACGATTGGGAAACCTATATGGAAGATACGGATCTTGCCATCCCCGAAATTGCAGAGGTTGTTAAAAACAACAAGATGAAGAATGGTGCATGCGCAACTTCTTGGTACTTGGATTATAAAGCACTTGCTTATCCCGTACGTAAGAAGATTGAAGGCTTGGCAATGCTCCAAGATAAAATGGCGGCGTTGTACAACCCCGTAGATTCGACAAATGCTTTAGAAGTATTTGACGTTTTCCGCAGAATTTGCTCCGTTTTGAAAGATCAGGAAGCTGATATTTTCAAACAGTTGGAAACGGCAATCAAGTATGCTGAGAAATTCTCGTTAGACGCCGATCTTCTCGCTGAAATGAACAACGATTTCGACAGCTTGAAAAACTTGTTTGAAAACGAAGTTTTCATTGCGAAAGAAATCAACGAAGTTGCAGGTTATTTGTCCGCTGCTAAGGAAGCTAGCCGTAAGATCGCTGACGATTTGATGTACAACAAAGGCATCAATGCAGAAAGCATTTACGAAAGTGCACTTATGAAATACAACGATGGCTCGCCCAACAAAAATGCGGCGTTGTCCCTCTTTGAACAAGTTCGCGGCTACGAAGACAGCGTAGAGTACATCAAGAAAATTAACCAATACTTTAACTTTAACGACGAAGTTTACCGCGCATTCGGTAAGCACTTCATCTACAAGTCGGAAGATTATGCCCCTACCCTTGATATTAAGCAGTTGAAGGCAAAGGGTTGCAGCATGTTCCAAAAGAAAGCCGCTGCACCTACGGAAGACGCTCCTCAGCCCGTAAAAGCACTTTCCCTTTACGAAATCGTAGATGGTAAACCTGCCAAAGAAGCTACCATTAAGGGTATCGTTAAAATTATTACCTGCTACGGCAGCCGTTTGTACTACATTAAATCGAACGCAGGTATCCACTGCTTCGATATCTATTCCCGTACGGAAACCTGTATTTGCAAAGGTGAAGACGCTGATTTCATCATTGATAAGTGCAAGATTATGAGTGACGGTTCTTCCTTCTACATGGTAAAATTGTACAAGGAAGAAAAAGCTGCAGCACTTGCAAAGAAAGGTTGCTCCTTGTTGCAGGGCAAAGGTAAAAATAAGAAGGGTGCAACGAGCGACAAATCTTCCCTTGCTGAAAACCACGTATTAAACCCTTATTGCGTTGTTGTTGTAGATATGAAGAGCAACACCTGCAATATGGTTATTAAAGAAATGGCAGAATTCGAACGCAACTACGGCGATAAGATTTTCTACTACTATTCCTACAAACCCGAAATCGTACAGTCTGGCTGTATGAGCAAGTTTAAGAAGGTGGAAGAACCCGAAGCGAAGAAACGCCTTATGGTTTGCGACCTTACGACAAAGACCAGCAAGGAAATCAGCGAAGATTGTCAGCTTCACACCGTTTCCGGCGATTGCATCCTCTACTCGATGTGGAGACCCAACCGTTACAACAAGGATTTGCATTCGTACAACCTTGAAATGAACGTTGATACCCTTATCGAAAAGAATATTTACAACTACTTCAACGTATTTGAAGGTAAAGTTTACTACACCGTTGGTAACGACAAATACGCACCTCTCGTTCGTAACAACCTTGACGGTACCGAACGTATTGAAGTTATGCCCAACGTTCAAAACATCATTTGCGAACGCGGCGGTTGGTTGTACGTACAAAAAGGCTCCAACAGCAACTCTGTTCTCGCAAAAGTTAGCGCAGACGGCACAAAACGCGTTGTTATCTGTACGCAGGTTAGCAAGTTTGTTCGCTTCGAAGGCAACTACTTATACTACGTAGATATTTATAACAACCTTCGCGTTGTTCGTATCGATGGTAAAGGCAACCGTAAGCTTGCAGAAAACATCAACAAGATTTTCCCTTGCGAAGACGGTTTGTACTACACTCGTCAAGAAAAAGTCTCCGCAAAAGACTCCGCACTTTCCTTGTACTTCATGGACAAGGACGGCCGCAACATCAAGAAGATGGTATTCGACGTGGATTACGTTCAAAACGACCAACCTACGAACACCCTCTACCACTCCAAGACGGAAAACGTACGCTTCAAGGTATATGCGCCTAAACAGGAAGACAAGGCTACTTACGAATTCCATAAGATTACGAAGTACTCTATCCTTGACAAAGCTACCGGCGAAAGCAAATTGTTCCTTACCCTCGGTTGGCCTTCCAGCGAAACGAAAGCAGGCTGCTTGAAGAAGAAATCAGTTGCTATGATTTACGAAGAAGCGCCCGTTCGCCCTACGTATGAACGTGAAGATATCACCGATACGACCAACCCTGAAGACGTGGCTTTGGACGCGCCTGCAGCAATGAAGTTGCCTGGCTGTATCCCTGAAAAATCGGGTTGCGCAACCCTATTAAAATCAGCTGGAGGAAAAACCAACCTCCCAAATAATGGCGGTAAGCAGTCCGCCAAAACAAAACTGTTCTCGATGAAATCGACCAAGTCGGCTGCAAAGTCGACTTCGTCGGCAAAATCGAAAAAGGCGGTAAAAGTTGAGCCTAAAACCTTGATGTTAAGCCTCGCTGTGTACGTCTTGTTAGCACTTGGGATTATGACGTTAATCAAACGCACCAACTACCACTATATGGGACATGGTCTCGTAGGAATGTTGTGGCCTGTTTTGATTGGTTTGCTCTGCGCAGCTATTGCACTTGCATTGCTCGGTATTCTTCCCCTGAATTTGAACAAGGTGAAGGGTGGAAAGGTCCTCGCAGTATTCTATATTGTGACGGCACTTCTTTGGATTGCTACGGGTTTTGTAGGTATGGGTTTTAGCTCTTCTAGTGTTTCCAACGACAATCATAAAGGAAGTATTTATACAAATCAAAGCAACTATGTCTATGTAGCAGATGGTGAAGAAGCACATTATTCCTTGTACATTTCGGAAAGCGGTGAATATCTTTTCAAGCTCAGCAACTGTTATGATGACGTGTATATCTATACGGATGCTAACGGCAGTACCTATCTCGATTCTAGCAACAATTACCAAGCAGTTATTGATTTGTACAGCGGTACCAACGATATCACCGTCAAGTATGTTTCGTCTTATACAAGCGGTAGCTTCAATTTGACGGTTTCGAAGTACGAACCCTTCGCAGAAAACGCAACCAAGATTGTAGGCACGCCTTCTATGGGCCAAGACAACACTTACTCGGTATCCGTAAGCACTTCAAACGTTAGATGGTTCGAATTGATTGCCCCTCAATCAGGCTACTATACCTTCTCGTTGGACAGCTACGATGCTTATATGGTTGCTTATACCAATGAAGATGATACTGGTAACGAACACACTTCTAGTTTCCAGGTATATCTTGATGAAGGAGATTTCTATTTCATTAAGATAAAAGGCAACACGAGTTATTCTACCAGCGTAGATTTTACCGTAAGCGGCGCAGGCTTGACCTCTGACAACGCTATCGAGATGTCTAATAATTCTTCCTATGACGTATATATCGCTGAAGGCGGTTACGTTTGGTTGAAATTCTATGCATACTCTGGTTATACGTATTCCGTATCCGTAGGTTCCAATTATACCAATACCTATATCTATAATGGAAGTGGTTATACGGAAAACAATTACAGTGGATATACTTATTCGACAAGCGCATCCTCGTCCTATGGTGAATACTTCTACGTACGCATCAATGCGACAACTGGCGGTAACGTTTCGGTATCCCTTTCTCGTTCCTAAGAATAGACACGTGAACGCTTAAGTACAATTAAAAATTTCTATTTATAGAAAAGTTTTAGCCCGACGGGAAATCCCGTCGGGCTTTTTTTACAAGATATTCTTTTGTGTATTTGTTGTAATGCCGATTATGCGAGCAGGACGTCCATAACCAGCATCAAGCAAAAACCAACCAACAACGCGTACGTTGCGCCTCGCTCGCTACCGTGCGCATGCGTTTCAGGGATCATTTCATCGCTGATAACGTACAACATCGTACCGCCTGCAAATGCCAATGCGAAAGGCAAAATCACCGAGGCAATGCTTACCGCAAAATATCCGATTAAGGTACCTACTACTTCCACAAGCCCCGTAGCCATCGCAATGATTAAGGTCTTCTTCTTCGAAACCCCTGCCGACAGCATCGGCGCAATAATGACCATGCCTTCGGGGATATTTTGTAAAGCAATTCCTGCGGCGATAATCATTGCCTGCGTCGTATTATCCGACCCAAAACCAACCCCTGCCGCAATTCCTTCAGGTAAGTTGTGTATCGCAATCGCCATCACAAACAACAAGATCTTATTGAGGTTTGCATTGTTGTGCGACTCGATCTCCGTCCCTATCATTTTGTGTAAATGCGGTACAAGCTTATCAATCAAATTTAAGCATACAGCCCCCGCAAAAATACCCAAAACGGTGACGAGCAATCCCCAATCTCCCCCGTTTTCCAACGACGGTAAAATTAAGCCAACCACCGATGCGGCAAGCATAACCCCCGCAGCAAAGGATAGTACAATATCTGAAAACTTGTGTGATAAGTTTTTAAACAAGAACCCGATTAGCGCGCCGATAATCGTTGCACCGCCAACGCCAAGCGCAGTCAATAATACTTCTTCCATAACATTTTATCCTGTCTATTTTTTTCATTCAACGCATACCTGCCCCCTTCCTTTTAAGGTTTTTGGCAGGTTTCGTTATGTAAAAATCGTTTTCGTTTCACATGAAACTTTTTAAAGATGCTATTATATTTTATGCGTGATACTACGGCTTTCGTGACAACAGAAATAGAGGATTTGCCGTGTTTTCGCAAGGTCCGCCATCAACGCCGCCGTACGCGACATATGTTCTTCGTCCAAATGCACAAACGGATCGTCCATGATAATAAACGGTTGTTCATTGGGATACATATTATCAATCAACGCAAGGCGCAAGCACAACGCGCAAAGGCTTCTTTCGCCCGTACTCAGGTGCTTATCACTGCGTTCTTCGCCGCCGCGTTCGAACTTCACGTGATAGTCACTATCCATGATCACTTTTTCATCCAAAACACGCTCCAACGCCTCCGCATAGACGGAAAACTTATCCTTAATCGGCGCAATATACTTGTCCTTTAAGGCCTTTTCAGCCTCTTTCAACGCATCAATCGTGTCGGACAAAAGTTGATGCTTATCCTTGTAAAGTTTCAACGTTTCTTCCGCTTGCTCCAGCTCGTTTTCCACGTCAGGAAGCTTCTCCACTTCACGCTCCGTTTCCGCAATGCGCTTGTCGCAATCAGCCAGTTGCTTTCTTGCAATAGATAATGTATTATGCAGCTCGTCAGAATCCGTTTCTTCCCCCTCAGGGCGTTCCGTCAATCCGTTTTCCGCTTTGTAGGTTTCCAACTTTTGCTGTAAAGTTAACCACTCATTTTTTGCCGTTTCCCAGCCCTTACAGTCCATTTCAAGAGCGTTCAACCCAGCCATGGTACCTGCATTTTCATTTAACGCATAGTTTTCCAAAATTTCAGCAAGCGTCTTGTTGTATTGTAAAATACGTGCGCTTGTATCGCTTTCCTTCGCATTTGCCGCAGCTTTATCCGCTTGCAAAGACGTATATTGCGCCTTCATTGCAAGCAAACGATTTAACCCGCTTTGCAACTCTGTGCCGGCTTCGCCATAGCTTTGTAAGAATGCCTGCACGTCAGCAGCAAGCGTTTCCATTTCAGCCGATAATGCTTTCACCTGCAAACCGCACGCCTCTTTTGCGGAAACCTGCGCTTGATAAGTACGCACGTCCTCTTCCAAGGTGGTAAAATCATACAACACGCCTGCAGGACTATAATAGCCATAAGGGACGGTAAATATGCGGATTTTTTCCTCTAGCATGCGCATTTCTGCTTGCAGGGATGCAATTTTTACCGTCACGTCCGCGGATGGCATTGCCGCGCTCATCGGCTTTTTCACCAACAATAAGACGCCAAATATCATAAAGAGCATCGGCCCGCCTATCGTCAACAGCATCCCAACAAAAAATTGCTGTAAAGCGAACATCAGCCCGCCTACCGCTGCGCACAACGCCGCCAAAATCCACAAGAAATGAATTTTCCCTCTGTTTTTTTGTACCGTTTGCACAGGCGCAACGTTCAACAACGAAGCATGCAATTCTTTAAGCTGTGCATCTTTTGCCTTATACTCTTCGATAAGCTGTCTATTTTGCAAGATGCTTTCTTCTGTAGGAAGCTTGTCCGCAAAACGTTTCTCTATCTCTTTTTCTTTCGCAGTCAGTTCGCTATTTTGCAGGTTATCACGCTCCGCTTTTAACGAGGCAAGACGGGTCAAATTTTGCTGTTTTTTAGCAATATCCTCATCCCTGGGTGCCCCATTTTTAAATTTTACCGTTAATTCAGAGAGTGTTTTTCCCTTGTCCTCACCAAAGCCTACCGCTTGCAACGACCCCGTCAAACGATTCACCTCTTGCACGCAATCACGCATGGTTTCACGCTCGTCCGCGCTCGGTACGCCCTTCGGATATTGCGCCTCATACGCTTGTACCTGCGTACACTTTTCCCTCGCCTGCGCTGTAAGGCTGTCGAAATTTTTCCATTTTTGCACAACCACTTCACGCTCGTTGGCGAGCTTCACCGCCCTTTCCATCAACGTGATTTCCTTGGACAAACGTTCTCGCTCTACGTATTCCTCCGCCAGGCTGTTGCTCATATCCTTCAGGTTTTGAATCCGACCGTTCAAAGCAAGCGTTTCCGCTTTTTTCAAACTAATTAAATCGTTGTTGCCTCGCCCTGCTTTTAACTGCTTTTTCGCCTTTTCCAAGCTCGCAAGCGCCACCTCAAAATCGTTATCCTCACCGCCTTCCGCATCACGGTTTAACTTTTCGTTGATGCTGTAGGTCGACTCTATCTCAATTTCGTCCGCGGTGATAAACACCGTCTTTTTAAAGGATTCTTCGTCCAAGCCGAATACCTCTTTGCCGATATCTTCGCCAAAGCCCGTAAACGGAACGCTGTCGCAATATACCTTCAACTCGTCGTCTTTTGCGCTCTTTTTATCAAAAAAACGCTCGATTTTGTAGGTTTTCCCCTGCATTTCAAAGGTCAAATTCCCACCAAACTTTCCACCGTTGAACGGGTAGAAATGCTGTCTATCGTCAAAAGTTTTCGTGCGTGCGGTAACCGTTGGCAAGCCATAAAACATCGCACGGATAAAGGATGCTAGCGTGGTTTTACCAAAGCCGTTCTTCTCGCAAAATTCCGTCACGCCTGCGTCAAATTTTCCGTCTTGGTTGTGGATTTTACCATAATTTTCTATATGATAGGAAAGCAGTTTCATACCTCTACCTCCTGCCCTGCCAGCACTTTTAAGCCAAGTGTAATAATTTCACGCTTGTGCGCCTCGTCCATATCCGCTTTCGCAAGCACCGTCCGTACAAATTCCCCACGCAAGGACGCATCGCCTTCGTATTCCGTCGGGTTGATTTTACGCACGGTACGATTTTTTACGGATACAAAGTAACACTCCGTCGCAAGCAAGCGTTCTACGTCTTCCTCCAACGTCTCACTCTCGTATCCAACCTCGCCCGTCAAATGGATACGGTAAAGATTTGCAGGGTTAAACTTCACCTGCGCCATAACCCTCTGATACGCTTCATAACCGTTTTTCGTGGTAGATACGTCCACCATACACTCGTAAATCGTGCGTTGCGCAAAGGGGACGAAGGTGGATTTCACCTCGCGGTCAATTTCCAAAAGGACAAAGCCTTTTTCACCGATTTCGTCAAACCCACGCCCTTCCAAACAACCACTGAACGCATACCTGCCCCTATCATCCAGCTTATTTTCACTGTACGAGTGGATATGCCCAAGGGCAAGATAGTCGATATTTTTATCCGCAAGTTTGCCAACGTGCACCTTATCCATACCCGTTGTTGCTTCCACGTTGCCGTGCAACATCACGAGGTTGATTTTGTCCTTGTTAAGCTTTAACGTGCTGTATAACGATTGCGCATTTTCACGCACAATCTCTAAACCGCACACGCACACGCCATCATACTCATACCCCGACCACTCGGTGGAAAAAGTTTTTAAATTATCCAACCCCTCTTCGGTGTACGATTCCTTCCCATCGTGATTACCACGCAAGTATAAAAAATCGATTTCAGGATTTCCTTTTACAACGTCATAGAAAAATTCCTTATCACGCTTCAACGGTCTATCGCTGTCAAATACGTCACCCGACAGCAAAATGGCACGCACCCCCTCCGCCTTGGCATATTCGACCATGCGGTGAAAGGTTTCTCGCACCTCCGCGCGGCGTTCGTCCGCCTTCGCTTTGGGAAGTTTGGATTCCATTTTCGAGCCGAGATGTACGTCGGCGCAATGGATAAACTTTTGCATAAATTACTCCTTACATAATGTCAACGCATACATGGTATGCTCATTTTAGTCAATACCGCCATCCCAACGCCCATTTTTCCAAAGATATTCATCAGGAATTTTTTCCACGTATGGGCTAGGATAAACCCGCTCCCTGCCATTCCAAACAGCGCGTGTCAGCACCAGCCGTTTTTTCGCGCGCGTGATGGCAACGTAAAACACCTTTTCCTCCCCTTCCTCTTTATCGCTTTGCGCGTAAAAGTTGGGGAAATTGCGATTGTCAACGCCCGCCAAAATTACGGTGTCGAATTCACACCCTTTCGAGTGGTGCACGGTCAACAACGGAATACAATTCTCACGTGCAATCAACAGATCGGCACGGCTGCCCGATAGGTCGGCTTTTACGATAAAATCACGCAAAAAGCTTTCGGTGTCTTGCCCTTCCGCCATGCGGAAATGCGCACGCAACTCCCTCAAAGCGTGACGTTCTCCATCCGTTTTACACTTTAACTCCATACCTAACTTGTCGATAATCGCCGACAAGATAAAATAGGGAGATTCCGTCTTCATTCGCGCAGTCAAATCGGATATAAACGCGTATAATTTGACAAATTTCTCCTTATGTTTGGCGCAAACGTTTTGTCGTTCCATCGCCGTAGGAATAACGTCCTCCGAAATCATACGGCAAAGCACTTTTCCCGTCGCCACAATATCCCCGTAAGCATTGTGCGCCGCCTCGTTGGTTATACCGTACTTTTCGCAAAGCGTAGAAAGTTTAAAGTTGGGCAACTCCGCGTGGAATTGTTTGGCAATCGTCAAAGTATCATACTCCCCTTGGATATCCAAGGGTGGTAAATTGTTCTCTTTTAACTGTCTTGCAACCAAGGAGCAATCAAAACGAAAACTGTTATGCCCGACCAAAACGGCGCCCTTCACAAATTGTGAAAATTCTTCCAACGCTTCTTTCGCAGACACGCCGCCATGGGAAACAATATACTCCATATCGAACCCGTGGGTGGTATACGCCCCCTCCCCAATCGGTATGGTTGGGATAATCATTTTTTCAAAAACACCCGTCACTTCCCCTGCGCCGTTGATGCGGATTGCCGCCAACTGCACCATTTCATCCTTATCCAAATCAAGCCCCGTCGTTTCGGTATCATACACCACAATTTCACCCTTGTGGAAAGCGTCAAGCAATACATGGTATGGGTCTTCGTGGGTATAAGTCTGTTTTTCTAGGAAAGAAACGATGGATGCGCCAATGCGATTTTGCATGCGGAGCCACTCCACAGTCTTTGCGCCGACAAGGCGCACGTATTTCTCTGTGATACGCTCCATACTGACACGGTCGGTGGGATTGAGCAATAATTTCACCATCGCCAAAACGTCTTTCACGATGGTTTTTTTATAAAATTGCAAATCCTCTTCCGCTGTAAAAAAACGCAGCTGCTGTTCAGGCGGATATTCTTGATTACACTCCTCAAAGGCACGCGCAAGCATCGACACGTAAAAATTAGAACGTGCAATGACACAAAGAGAAGTGACGCCCTGCTCTATGTTTTTACGAATATATCGATAAATTTGGCTCGCCTCTTCGCGGCGGTTGTCAAACCCCATACAAAGGATTTTCTCCCCTGCCTCCGCACTTGCCACCTGCACGTCCTTGGGACAATATTTCCCAACCAAATCAGGATACGTGGCACGAAGATACCCAAAAGTTGCCGCCGTCAACATTTGCGTTGAACGATAATTTTGCGACAGCATATACACCTTCGCATGGTATTTGTCAATAAAGTCTGATAAAACAAATTCCGGTTTCGCCCCACGCCAGCCATAGATGGATTGAAAGAAATCCCCGCACATCATCACTCGGTTATTTTCAAATAATCTATTTAAAACGGAATATTCAAGCAAGCTGGTATCCTGCATTTCGTCAACGGTGATATATCGATATTTCGCCGCCCAACGACCGCGCGTATCCTCGTCTTTTAAAGCACGCGAAGCGAAAATAATCAAATCGTCATAATCCACGCGGTTGCTTTGACGAAGATGGTCGTCATAGGCAAACACAAGCCTACCTGCGTGCCGTTTCATGGCACTTAAAAACACTTCGTCGCATACCTGCCACCCTCGTTTTGTGGAAATTGAGGTCAACGTATCACATTGTTCCGCACGATGTTCTCTCAAAAAGTCGAAGGCTTTTTGATAATCCTCCGCTTCGTTCTCACTGTAAAACCCTCGTTCCTCGCGGATATGTTTTAACGCGCTGACAAAATTACGAAGTGCCCCTTTCTTTGTAAAAATTTCAAAGGTGGTTTCCTCATTTTCTTCGTTTTTTTCCTCATCGCTGGAAGGCGATTCACCACGTTCCCACCAAACATATTGTGAAGATAAGATACTTTGTAATAAGTCCTCCGCATCCACTTCATCACAAACAACGACGTCCGCATAGCGGTCCCCTTTGCGACGATTTTCCTCGCGCATCAACTGATAGCAAAAGCCGTGTATGGTGCGAATTTCCACCTCGCTAGCTTGCGCCCCGACATACTGCGAAATATCCTCTCGCATTTCTTCACAGGCCTTTGTCGTAAAGGTCAAACAGAGGATCTCGCTTGGTTTTGCTTGCCCAGATTGAATGATTTGTGCAGTGCGCTTCGCAACGGTGAACGTTTTTCCCGTTCCCGCACTGGCAAACAGTATGATATTTTCGTCTAGCGTTTCAATCACAAGCTGTTGCGCTTCATTCGGCTGCCGCACAATATTCTCCCCCATTGTCTTAGTTTGCAATATTATACCACGCCCACGTTAAAAAGTCAATACGGCATAAGCAAAAAACTCTTACCCCGCAAGGTAAGAGTTCTCCTTTTTTTAATATTTATACACGGTTATTTTTACAGGCCAAGTCACTACGGTATCCCATTGCCAATCGGCAGGGAAGTTGTTTGACCAACCGCCATTTAACGAATTCACCATAAACCAAGTATTACCATCGTTTGTGTATCCGTATTCCGCCAAAATATCCGCAATGGTAACGGTCGTAGGATAGGTTTTCGTGCCCTTTTCCGTTTCGCCATCGTTACCTTGTTCAAAGATACTAACCGCTACGGTTTTACGCGTACCGATAAGGCTATATAGCGTTCTATAATTGCTTGCAGTGTCGTAATAATCGTACATATCGGGAACAATATAGTTCAAAATGGTATCCGCGGTCACTTCAAATTCCCCATTAGGGCCTTTGGCAATCCACGTAAAATCATCAAACTTGTCAAGGTCTTCCTCCGTATCAACATACGTTTCATACGCCGTTTTTGCATTTATCGACCAATCCCAAGAGAATGCGTTGTTGAAATCATACTCGCTACCAAAAATCATTTCATCGCCGTATTGATTTACAAAGGTAAAGTTTGCATACACTTTTCTTGCCTCAATAACAATGTTCAGCTCACTTTCACCAAGTTTTTCATACAATAAACCGCTTTCTTCCCAGTAATACTCACTGCCCCAGCCAAGTTTCCAAGCGTAAGCGCGATAGGTATAGTTTAACCCAAGCGCTTCCACAATCGCAGGCATCGTCACGCCACCATAGAAAGTAAGACTTTTCGATTTTTCCTCTTCCCCTGCGGCGCGCACGTCTACGTTCACACGATAAATAGGGCGGACTTTTATGGAAATATTTTTGTACTGAGGGTTGATTTCATACTCTGCGAAAATCTTTTCGCTATCGCCGTAATCAAGCACTTTACCATTCACCGTAATTTCATAGTTCATCCAGTCAATGTAATACCCACTCATTTCCTGCACAAGCTGATGAATGGTCATAGGCATAGAATAGGTTTGTTCGTAAAGTTCCGATGCCATATGCCCCCTATTCATAAAATCAAGAGTTACGGTATAACCTGCCGTTAAAACGTCCGTTTTAATCATGAGCATTTTATATGCATACTCGAAAAATACATCACCGCCATAAAGAGGAAAAAAATGACTGTTCGGCGAATCGGGATACAAGAAGAACATATACTCGTTTTCATAAATGTTATCATTGTCAAAATCGGAGGATAAGTAGATGCGAATAAACTCACCTGCCTTCATATCCAAGCCTATTTCGTAATTTGACGTCGTTTCCGTCACGCCGTCGTATTTCAACACGTTAATCGTACGTGAAGTGGGTTTTTCAGGCTCTACGTAAATATAACCGTAAATTTCAATATCGCGCACCCAAGCCGTGTTGATATCAAAGCTTACCATTTGCGATTCTTTTTCCGTCCACGTATAATCGGACATTTTAAGTTTATTCTGCGCGCAGTATTTTGCAATCGCATCGCGCATCGTTACGGGACGGGTGTAGTTGTAACTGATTTTTTCCTGCCCTTCGATATACACAGTTAATGTAAATTCGGGAAGTTCCACGTCTTGGGTTACATCCACGCAAACCACCGCACATTCTTTGGTCAAAACAGTATCTTCGCTTACTTGCATGCCGTCCATATAGTAGTGGAAGGCGTAATCGGGATTGTCACCATAACAGAAATTGTAAGCATCTCTTATCGTCGTCCCAGTTGTTACTTCACAATGATTATCTTTGCCCCACGCGCCGTTTAACTCACCCATTTCCGAGTAGTCATATCCCTCTACAGAAGGCATATACACCGTAAATTCGGTGGGAAGGACCTCTTCCATCCCTCCGTCGCCATCACAGTTATACACAAAACACAATAAGCTAGATCCCGTCGTATAGGTGCTATCCAAGCGTTCGGTGTAGCCAGCCTCTACAAAATAACCTTTCGTGATAGCTTCCGCGTAAGGCATTTCAAATGCACCCGTACTATGCATCCAGTTGACAAAATCTTCAATACATACTTCCCAAGGGAAGGGCACACATGCATCCATCCAATCGGGATTTAAAGGGTCTTCACACACGCAAATACCGATATTCATCCCTGCACCGCTCGGTGTGAAATTGATATTAAATTGTTTCGTGTTTGCAGATAACGATTGCGACAAGATACTGTCACCATATTGCAAACGAGAGCCAATTTGCCAAAAAGCCCCCCTAAAGAACTCCTCTTGATAGTAATATTCACTCTCCTCCATATAACCGTGCGCTTTGTTGTAAACCGCAACAATACCATCCATATGTTCAGCGAAAAAGTCGTTTAAGGTTGCATTTTTATCCACCAAGCCACTATACGTTAAGGGCGTATTCTCTTCCGTCTGAATGGTGTAAAAATACACGGTTGCCAACATTTTTCCTGCAGGAATATCACTATCTTCTCCATCGTCTGGATTTTCACTGGTTTCAGGGCTAGAGTTTTCAGGTTCTTCCGATGTCTCAGGCGTACTGCTTTCGGGTTCTTTGCTAGTGTTTGTATCACCATCATCTACACTTTCACTACTCCCCGTACTTTCAGAAGAATTTTCTTCTTGGTTCGAGTTTTCCTCTTCCACTTTAGACGAAGCTTCTTCCGTTTGAGTACCGTCAGCAACGGATTGTGTAGAATCGCTTACCATAGAAACGTCGTTCGTTCCCCCAGGCATGCTACACGCCGCCACACCCACGCACAAAATGCTGCAAACAGCCAAAATCAACAGTTTGATTTTTTTCATATTTTTTCCCCTTATATTTTTATAAAGATTAATTAAATATCTTATTTAAATTATAGCACAATTTTATGCAACTGTCAATACTTCCTTTCATTTCTTCTTTATCCTCATCGATACAAACAATATAAGACGAAAAAACAACCCCTGCCAACCTGACAGGGGTATATTTCTTTATTAAGTTGTAAGAATGCAATCTTTCTCTCTTTATTATCCGTGTCTTTTTGAACTTAATTTCCTTGTGGTCTTCCCACGCTACTATTACGGATATCTATTTATTTGCACTCCTCACATATTACGTTCATTGGACTGTTACCTCGCTTTCTCTTCTTTGTTAAAGTACCTTCTAGACGTAGGAATTGAAATCATCTCTCCGTACCTCCTTTAACAAATTTTCTAAATCTCTGCCGACCTCCCGTCGGTAGGGAGTTTACGTGTACGTCGGAGTATCCCCGTCCTTTTTAAGTTTTCTCGAAGTTACAACGGTCATGGTCGTGTACCTCCTTTTCACCTATTTCCCGTTTCTCTCGTTCCACGGTTACGCTTTCCGAGTATTGCCGAAGCCTTCTTTACGACTTCTTGGTTAGTATTAGGTTTCTCTTTTAGGCTTCCGCCTCCAAATGGGAAGGAATCATCGCTTTTTGTACCCTCCTTTCTTTTAGTCCTTTGCCGTATCCCTACGGCACCCTGCCAACCCTCTCTCTTGTTGGCGATGTTTTATTTGTTCATCGGTTTGCCCTCTTTTTGAAGGTTTGAAACATTTTTTTGTTTGTTTCTTTCTCTTTGTAGCTTTATTATAGCACAAATTTTTCATTTGTCAAGGGGTTTTTGAAAAATTTTTGATATTTTTTTATGCAACTTTTAGATTTTTTCAATTTATAATTTCGATTGTACTGCTTTCCACTATTAATTTTACTGATTTTAAGGTAAAAAAGAGAGAGAACGCGCCAACGTTCTCCCCCGCATAAAAGTTAAATTTTCTTTGCAAAACGGTTTAAAAGTTCCTTATCCTGCAACAACACGCCGCCGCCTAAAACGGTCACAAATTGCGGTTCTTCCGTGATGTGATAACGCATATTCAAGCTTCCTGCGATGTATTGCGGGGCTTGCGTCATTTTCATTACGCCACCCGACAGATATGCGCCATTGCGGTGTACCGCCGCCGCTACCTCTGCAGGTAAATGTTTCAAAACGCCCACAGCATATCCTAAAATTTGATCCACACACGCGCGAATAGCCGGCTTTAAGTGCATTGACTGCACCGATTTGGATGCTGGTTGATAATCTTCTGTGGAGCTGCCTTCCACCACCATTGCGCCGCCCGACCCCGCCGCCAAGGATCCGATATTGTTTTTCACCTTTTCAGCCGTCAACTCACCGATGGTCAAATGATGCTCTTCGCGCATCGTTTTCATAATACTCTTGTCAATTCTCGCACCGCCGATATTCAGGGCAATCCCTGCAATAATGCCGTTGGCGGAGATTACCGCCGCATTGGCTACGCCGCCGCCGATATCCAAACAAAAAATAGGTTCCGTTTCACTAAGCGCCGCGCCGCCGCCCAAAGCCGCCAAGTATGGCTGTTCGACAAAGCGCACTTTGCGCAAATCGCACTCTTCCGCCAAAGCGACGTATTCATTCAACTGTTCATCGCCCAAACCGCAAGGAATACTAATGACAATCAACGCCTTTTTCAATGCCGATTTTGCGATACCGATACGCGACAAAAATTCCTGTAACATCTTTGTCGCCAACGCTCTATCCACAATAATACCATCTTGAATGGGTTTTACAATTTGGGTATATTCCGCCGTTTTGCCGATTAAATTTTTCGCCTCTTTACCGATCGCCTTGATTTCCTGACCGTCGTTTACGGCAATACAGGAAGGCTCGGCAAGGACAATACCGCTGTTGGTGTCCGCGCGGTAAATTTTCGTCATACTTGACCCAAAATCGATTGCCAGTTTAATCATTGTCGCTCCCTTTTATATCCTTCATCATTTCTTTTACAAGCTCAAGGGGAAAACCCACCACGTTGGTGTAGCTGCCCTCAATCCTTTGCACCAAACCGCCGTCTTGGATGCCGTACGCCCCAGCTTTATCCATCGGGGAGCCGCCACGGATATATTCCGCAATCCACTCGTCGGTCAATTCTTCAAAATATACGTCCGTTTTTTCCGCACGCACGTCTACCTGATACCCATTTTCACCTTGATGCGCAAAACACACACCCGTATATACCGCATGCGCCTTTCCCGACAGCATTTTCAGCATACGGAACGCATCCGCCGCATCTTTGGGTTTCCCCAATACTTCACCGTCAAACGCCACCACCGTATCCGAGCCGATGACGATTTTCCCCGCATTTTCAGGACGAAGCGCCACCTCTTTTGCCTTCAGTTCCGCCAAAACCTTGACCAAAGCTTCTGGGGTGAAATCCCCCTCGACGTTTTCATCAGCGAGGGACGGAATGATTTCAAATGTATCAATAAGCTCCGCTAAAAGTTCCCTGCGCCGCGGAGACGCGCTTGCCAAAATCCATTTCATTGTACTTCGCGTACCCCACCTTGTATTTACGGAAAAGCCGCCCATTCCCCTTTTTGCAAGGAAAAGGCGGCGCATTTCACTCTACTTTACAAAATTTCCAAATTTTTCTTAAATGCACGCTTAAATTCGGGGTTTGCCGCCGCCGCGTCACGGATTTCCAACGCCGCGTCGCCTGCAACCATCGTCTTCATAATAACCGAATCACCTAAAACGTCACAGTTCAAGCCCGTTACCATACCGCAATGCGTTCTATCCAAGCTTTCTGCGATACGGAGCAATACGCCCAATTTTTTCACTGCATCAAGATCTTCATCCGTTACGATACCCTTGTACTTTTGCCATTCAACCATAGGCACGTCTTCGCGGTTGTGACAACCTGCGACAAACGCCGCCAAAACGATTTCACGGTGCGTTGCACCATAGATGGAAGAGTTCAAAATCGTGTAACAGCTATGCTTTGCGTGGCTGTAATATTTTATACGCATACCGCAATCGTGCATACTTGCCGCAATCTTCAACACCTTTAAGTATTGACGGGAGAACTTATGCAACACACGAAGCTGTTTGAAGAGCTGTACGGAAAGTTGCATAACGTGTTCTACGTGTTTAGGGTCGCAACCATAATATTTAATCAAACGGTCAAGCGAATAAGAAAGCACGTCCGAGATGGGTTTTTCCATCGTGATGGGCAATGCCTGGTTTACCATCAAGCCTTCGCGCAAACCGCAACCGCCGATGGTAAAGTTTTCAATACTCATATGCGTAACGAACGATTTGATAATCGCCATCGCCGCAGGCATAATATCTGCGCGCGCAGGAGAAAGACCTTTGATCTTCTTTCTCTTATCCACGTCAAGTACCTTCAACATATCGTAAATGCCCGTGAAATCTTCCGTGGACATCTTGTAGTTGTGCGCCATTTCCAAAGGATATTTCTTTACCAAACGGTTGATTTTGAAAAGATTTCTAAACGAACCGCCCACACCGATCATTTGCACTTCAGGGTCAACCTCGGAAAGCCAAGGAATTTTCTTAAGCTGTTCGGTGAAGAACTCTTCAACGTGCAAAGCCGCTTCTTCAGGGCTTGTATCGTTTACAAACAAATCGGTCAACGTCACTGCGCCGAAAGGCAAGGACGCAAAACCAAGTACGTTTCTTCTGTTGTAATAAATAATCTTCGTACTGCCGCCGCCGATTTCCAAAATTAAACCTTTGGGAATATCCATCGAGTTAATAACGCCGCGATATACAAGCAACGCTTCCTCTTCTTCGGAGAGTACGCGGATCGTGATGTTGCAGCTTACCTGAATTTCATCCAAGAAGGAGCGTTGGTTTTTCGCACGACGAACCGCCGCCGTACCTACCGCAATAATACGTTCTACCCCGCTTGCATCGCAAAGTCGTTTAAACATTTTTAACGTTCGAATGGTTTCCGCAATACGCTGAGGCTTTAAGAAACCATCTCTATCCATATCCTGACCCAAACGAACGCTTTCTTTTAACTCATCCACGACCATGTAATGGCCTTCCGTGAACATATCCACGATAAGCAATCGCGCCGTATTCGAACCCAAGTCAATAATACCAATTCTTTCCACTTATTTTACCTCTAACTTTCTTACCTTTTCAAAAGCCCTCATCACAAAGCTTTTGCCTATATTCTTACGTATTAAGGGTGATTTCTAACAATTTTGCCGATTTCGCCCCTTTTCCCCATTTTATTTGCAATTAGTTTACCACATAAAATGCATTTTGTAAATACCCTTTTGGAAAATTTTTCAGGGATTTCTTATTTTTTTCTTATTTTGTATAAAATAAGGCAAATTTTTCGTGCAATTTGCACGCGTGTAAAACAAAAAAACACTCCGCACACCCTCAGCGTACGGAGTTTTGTTTTATTCACTTAACAATAATGTCTGCAATCCCTTGAAATCGTCAAAGACGTAGGTAGGGTTAGACAAAAGAAATTCCTCATCGTTTTCCGCATAGCCAACCTTGAGCAAAGCGCAATCCATACCATGTACCTTCGCCCCTTCCGCATCATGAAAACGATCCCCGACCATCAAACATTCGTCCGCGCTTGCGCCCAAGCGTTTCATTGCCTCGGCAATCACGTCCGCTTTCGTGGGCAAGCTACCGTCGATTCCACAGCCAACCTCCTCGTCCATATAAGGCGCAAACCCAAACATAGCGGAAATTTTCTCGGCATAAACAATGGGTTTCGAGGTCGCAAGCGCAAGCTTATACCCTGCTTCCTTCAAGGCTTTTAAGGTATCCAACGCCCCATCGATTGCGGCGTTTTCCTGCCATCCGATTACGGCATATCTCTCACGGTATTTTGCCGTCGCAATCCTTGCCGTTTCCTCATCCATACCAAAATAATTTTGGAAGGAATACATCAACGACGGACCGATACAGCGACGCAGTTGTTCCATCTTCGGCTCTTCCAGCCCCATCTTCTCCAACGCATAGCGGAAACATCCGTAAATGCCTGGGTGCGAATGGGTCAGCGTGCCGTCTAAATCAAATAAAATATAACGATATTTCTTCATAACGGTGGTATTATAGCACACTCTTTTTTCTTTGTCAATCCTTTTGTGTTTTCAAAGCGCGAAAAGCGGTTATAAACGCCAACACAATAAGAAAAACGCCAAAGCCTTTGCGTAAAATTGCCGAAGGCAATACGGAGGCGGACCATGCACCGAGCGCAGACAAAGCAAGGGCGGGCAAAACGCCCCACAGCAGCCCTTTCGTTTCCACCAAACCGTTGTCTGCGTGGGTTTTTAACGCCCCCAAACTCATCGGAAAAAAAGCAAACAAGTTGGCGCATTGCGCTATCTTTTGTTCCACACCGCCAATGAGGACGAGAAGGGGTATCGTAACCGTACCGCCGCCCATGCCCATACCTGCAGGAATACCGCCTAAGAAACCGAGAAGTAGATACAAGTAGAAGTTCATATGTAAGTGAAGTTGTGGCAATGCCACAGTGAAGTTGGCTTCGCCAGTGAAGTTGTCCCTTATGGTACAGTGAAGTTTTTACTGCGTAAAAGTTATGGCTATTATAAATATCAGCAATCACTTGCCGACAAGCAAACTTCACTTTGCGGAAGGCAAAACTTCACTTATACAATAAACTTCACTTTGCGGAACGCAAAACTTCACTTAAACATCAAAAACGCCCCTGCCGCCGCCTGCAATATCGCAAAGGTCAAATTCACCCCTTTCACGGGCATTTTTCCCAGTAATTTTGCTCCCAAAAAACCGCCTGCCGTCACCCCAATCGCCGTAGGAATTAATACCCCGCCCTCATAATACCCTTTCACCGCATACAAAATAAACGACAAAAGCGATATCGGTAAAATCCACAAAATCGCCGTCGCGTGCGCCCGTTTTTCCTCTAACCCGATCCGCTGTAAAAGGGGCACCGCAATCATTCCGCCGCCACCGCCAAACAAACCGTTCGCAATCCCTACCGCCATACCGCACACGATACTTTGTCCATTTTGTATCCAACTTTTTTCCATAATTTCCCCTATATACATTATATAATGCGCATTTTTTTGAAAAATATCAAACTTTTTCTTCGTTTTCGTGGTATAAATGCTTGCAAAGAGTTTAATTTTGTATTAAAATAGTAAGGTGTAGTATAGCCCAAGCTGTAAACTCGCCTTTTTGCGCGAAAAACAGCAACAAACCGCTATACTAGGATAAGAAAAACTAAACCAAAAGGTGGTTATATGAGAACAACTAACAACAACCGCAAGAGCAGATTTCTTGCATTCCTTTTATCGGTAATGATGGTATCGTCCGCAGGCGCAATTTTTGCGTCCTGTAAGGACGGCGGAGAAGATTCCTCTTCTTCCTCTTCCAGCACTTCCGAAGAAACGGGAGCTACCACAAAAGATGAAGGTGAAATTAAAAACGCAAGCTTTAACTTCACCAAACCTACCAAGTCGACCGTTATCAGCACGTCCGTTACGGGTTGGAGCGCAGCTGCTTATTCCAACGCGTCCGGTTCTGCAGATTCCAACAAGGCAGACTGCGGTGTTATTAACACTGCTGATTGGGAATATTGGACAACGGCTAAGTTTGAAAAAGCTGATTTGGAAAAGATGACCGAAGCAGAAGCTATCGAAAAGTGGGACGACTTCAACGTAAAAGACAAGCTTGCTTATTACGAAATTTGGAAAAATAACAACAAGGATAAAACGATTTCCAAGGATTTCAAGAAATACGAATCCGGTATCAACTCCCTTGATAAAGAAATCGATATCCCTACCATTAAAAATCCTGAAACTGCACCTGGTTCGGATGAAGATGATACCAACGTATTGATGATCCACAACCACAACTACGTATCCGGCAAGAAGGATCAATTGATGGGTACGGCAAGAAAATATACGTCTTCCTCTACCGTTACTATCCCTGCAGGTCAAGCGAAGAAAGTATCCGTTTGGGTATATACCGACGCTCTTCAATCGTTGGCAAGCGACGGCACCGTACAGGATGCTGTTGGTAAGGGTGCGTATATCAGCGTAAACCACTCGGTTGGCGGCAAAACCCTTGATGCTTACGAAGTAAAGAACATCAACACGAACGGTAAATGGAAAGAATATACCTTCGTGATCAAAGGCTCGTACTACGCAGACACCACCTTCTCGTTGGTACTCGGTCTTGGTCAAGGTACGAAATCCGACCGTTTGGATTATGTAAACGGTTACGCATTCTTCGATAATATCACCGTAAGCGAAGTAGAGGATTTCGAAACGGAAACGACAGGTTTGACTGCCGCTACCCTCGAAAGCGAAAAATTCGACAAGACGGTTGACGCATATAAGAACCCTACGGCGAATAAGTTCGCAATGAACTTCTACGGTGCGCCCAATGCTTGGGATAATAAAAACTTCTCCGCAAGCACCGAATTTAAAGCAACGGCAAGCACCGACGGTTCTTCCGTGAACCCCGAAGCTGCTGCTACCGACGTGAAGAAGGTATTTGCAAATCAAGCAGCTATTGAAACGGAAAAGGCATCCAACGAATATCTCGGTTACGTTTACGACAACTTCTTCTATGGTGACGATTTTGTTGAAAACAATGAAGTATTGATGTTCCTTAGCACCAACGGTACCGCTTATACCGCTGAAAAAGCAATGACGTTTGAACTTCCTGCTACTCAGAAGTATATGGCGATTTCCTTCTTCGTGAAGACTTCCGATTTGAACGGCGGCACGGGCGCAGGCATCACGCTTGTAAACGGCTTGAATAAGACTTCCTTCAACGCTATCGATACTTCCGCTTTGGCTGAAGACGAAAAGAACACCACCGACGGTTGGCAACAGGTATTCTTCTTCGTAGAAAGAGATGAAGACGCTTCTGACAATGCAATCCCCTTCTATCTCAACCTCAACTACGGTCCTACCGACATCACCTCTTCCGCAACGAAGACCAGCTTTACGCAAGGCTTTGCAGCATTCTCCAAATTCACCGCATATACGGCAATGACCGAGCTTGAATATGAAGCAGCAGCAACCGGCACCTATGCAAAGAAAGTTGTTTTGAAAGAAGCGGAAGAAGACAAGGCTGAAGGCAACAACGGTTTCGACAGCGCAGTAGGCGTGCCTTCCGGCGCATTGGAAGATGGTCTTGCAAACCCTCAAAACTACAAGGGTGTTTACAACGACAACTACCGCGTAAAATTGCCTGAAACGGCTAGCGATTTCAACGACGAACTCTCGAAGCGTACGTACAACAACTACGCAGGCCTGGCAGGTTTGTTGAATAGAGAATATTTCGCAAACTACACCACGGAAAAGTGGGAAGACCATTTCGGCGATGCAACCCAACCCCTCGTTATTGTAAACGATAAAAACGCAACGAAGTCCTACGGTTTCATCAGCTCCGCAAAATCTACCGCAGATGAATACACGGCAATTTCTCTTCGTGTGAAGACGGTAAATGCACTTGCTTCCGTATATCTTGTAGATATGGACGACGAATCTCGTCAATCGATGCTCTCCGTAAGCAGAGGCCTTACCTACTGGTACGATGACGAAGGCAACGTTTGCACGGGCGATCCTTCCAAGAACAGCACGACGATTGCATTTAAACTTCAAAAGAACGGTTTGTACAAGGCAAACAAGAACTGGGATGGCTACGACAAGCTCAGCAGCGAATTGAAAGAAGCTTACTTTGCAAACCTTTCCGCTTATACGTTAAAAGACGGCATCTACTATGCAGCTGACAACAGCGCAAGCCACAGCTACGAAAAGTACGATTGGAACCGCGAAGTATTCTATACGGGTACGGACGGTATCTACACCGAAGCAAACAACGGCGGCGTACAAGTTTTCGACCTCGCGGACATCACCAAATCCGTAGGTGCAAATGGTATTTTGGAAGCTCGTTACCTTCCTGAAGACAAGCAGGAATTGAAGATTGAAAAGATTGATACGAAGGGCGAATGGGCTTACGTAACCTTCTACATCCGTAAGGGTGCAAACGCAAAGAACTATCGTTTGGAAGTTTGGAGCGGTACGAGAGATGGTGAAACCGTAAACACGACCGCAGGCGGCTACGTTGCATTCGACACCAACAACCCTGGTACGGCATCTGAAAACTTCGCATTGTCCGAAGATTACAAGGCTAACGAACAGGTTGAATGGTTCGACGGCGTATTCTCCTACTTCGACACCGACAAGCACGTAAGATACAATGCTGAACGCGACGAAAAGAAGATCGGTAACCTTTACGCTGAAAGCTACGTTCCCTCTTCCTTCTCGGAAAGCCTTGCTTACCTCGCTTACCTCAACTACGACGAAGACAACATCTACAACGTATTTGCTGACTACTCGGTATCCGATCAAACGGTTGTTGCAAAAGAACAATCCGACGATACGACCACCGATAGCAGCAAAGAGGAAGAAGAAACCGAAAGCGAATTGAACATTTGGCTCCTTGTAAGCTCGATTTCAGTTGCAGGCGTTCTTGTTCTTGCAGTAGCAAGCATCATTGTTCGTAAAGTAATTGAAAACTACAAAAAGAAGCACGGTGCGAAAGCTCGTAAAACGGTAAAGGAAAAGAAAGCTCCGAAAGCGAAGAAAGTAGAAAAGACCGTTGACGAGGACAGCCCTTACAACGATTAATCTAATGATTTAACAAAAACGGCCTACCGCTTGGTAGGTCGTTTTTTTCCTATATATTATATATATTGTATAGTAAAAGCCTTCTCGCTTTGAGAAGGCTTTTCTTTTATTTTGTTCGCAATCCTTTCGGGTAATGGTTCTTGACCGTCCCCCCTACCGCTTTGCCAAGCCCCAAGGGGTAACCGTTTACACATACAATGCACCAGCCGTTTTCCACTTCCGCCTCAATGGTTTCACCGCGGAAATATTTTTCCAAGCGTTCATCCGTTTCCGCCAAGTCCACCACGTTTTTACATTCTTCCTTTTTCACACACATCGCAAGGGAATGGGACGGTTCAAATCTACCGTTCTTCACTTCGCCAAGACGCACACCGACACGCAATACGTTCAAGCCCTTCCAGTCAAACACGCCGTCAGGCAACTCGTACAACATACCGTTAATCTCATACAAGCGGAAGGCAAATTTTTCCTTGAAAAAGCTCTTCTCAAAATCCCGATACGCCTTTTCCGCATCACGGGTATAAGAGGGCTTGCCCTCTTTCAAGCGTGTATCCCACTCGCTCGTCTTTACTGTCTTCTCAAAAAGCGCCGCAAAATGCCCTTCCCCATCCACTTTGTGAGGGTATAATTTTTCTTGGCTAATCAGGCGCATTTCGGGGTGTTTTTCGAGATAATCTCGTACCTGCCCCTCGTCTTCCGTGTACGCAAAGGTACAGGTGGAGTACGCCAACCGTCCGCCTTCGCGCAACATTTTGGTCGCCTCGTCCAAGATACGGCTTTGTCTTTCCGTGCATAACGCAACGTTTTCCACGCTCCACTCTCCAAGGGCTTCTTCCGCATTTTTACGAAACATACCTTCCCCCGAACAGGGTGCATCCACCATAATTTTATCAAAATATCCTGCAAATTTTGTGGATAAATTCTCAGGCATTTCGCTGATGACTACGGCATTTTTAATCCCCATACGCTCTACGTTTTGGGATAAAATTTTCGCACGCGCAAAGATGGGTTCGTTTAAAACGATGATCCCCTTGCCATTCATTTTACAAGCAAGCTGTGTGCCTTTTCCGCCTGGTGCGGAGCAAAGGTCAAGCACCCTTTCCCCTTCCTGCACGTCCAAAAGAGGTGCGGCGCACATTGCGGACGGCTCCTGCGAGTAGAAGAGCCCCGCCGCATGATAAGGCGACCGCCCCACCTTTTCTTCGGCGGTGTAGTAGCCGTTTTCCTCCCACTCTACGGGTTTACCGAGGAAGGGCAAAAGCGGTTTCAACGCATCCCTGCCCCCCTTCAATGGGTTCAAACGCACCCCTTTAAAGGGTGGATTGCCGTAAATGGCGAAAAACGCCTCCCATTCGTTTTCGGGAAGCTGTTTTTTCATATTTTCAATAAATTGTTCGGGTAATTTTACCATAAATCCCCCTTATTCCAGCCCCATATAGGCGGAAAATTCATCTGCGGTCAACACTTTGCCCTTGACCGATTTCAGGCGTTGCCCACCCTCACCCTCAAAGCAAACGTACATATCACATTCCTCGGCGCGCGAGGTGAAAAATGCACCCTGCGCAAATGCCGCTGACAACAACTTCTTCGACAAAGGCAATTCCAATTCCAGCGGGTGCGAGAAACAAACGGATTTATTTTTCAGCAGTCCCTCTTTCGCGCGCTTGCGTTTTTCTCTATCCGCAAAGCGGTAAAATTCCACCTTCGCACGTTCACGCGCCTCTTTGCGCTTTTCCTGCTCCGCACGGTGCTTTTCTAACCCCACGGAAGTCGTCAAGGTGATTTCGTAATTATCAATACGCCCCAAGGTGATGTTGTATTTTTCAATCAAATCAGGTAAAGTCGTCCCCTCGCCTTCAGCTTTGCAAAGCGCTTCGGCGATACGCATGGTCGCATAGGCGTCATCGACAGCGCGGTGCGCGGTAAATTCCACCCCAAGCTGTTCGGCAATCGAACCAAGTCCAAACTGACGGGAGAATTCCCCCACGCGGTTCATATACAAAAACTGCGTGTCCGCAAACGAGAAGGAAAAGGACGGAAGCTGAAAACGCTTGCTCTCCAAATTGAGGTACTTGACGTCGTTCATGGTAGCATGTCCGCAAACAAGAGTGTTTTCGTCCTGCAAAAGCCCATAAATTTTTTCCTTACGCTGTAAGAAGGTGGGGTAGTTTTTGAACCCTGCGTACTCGTACGGCAAAACAAGCCCCTGCGTCCCCTTGCGGTCGGTCAAGTGGAAACCGCCCTGCGGATTGATGAGCAAATCCTCTTTTTCTAAAATATTAAATTTTTCATCGGTCAAGCAGTAGCCAAACGCGCAAATTTTTGCCGCATTTTTGGACACCACCGAACATTCGATATCGAAAAATAAATACTTCATAACTCTATTATTATAGCATAATTCTTTCACAAAGGCAAAGGTTTTTATCCTTTTTCTGATTTCTTGAAAAATTTTTCAATTTTTCTGAAATTTTTTCAAAAAAAGTACCCCC
>JAFVQP010000186.1 GCA_017504735.1 Clostridia bacterium
AATATCGACAAGTTCGCCCAAAGGTACGTAAATTTGCGCAATTTCAGTAACCGTAGAAACCGTTTTACCCTCTACGCTTGCTGCGCTTTCTACAAAGTTCAATGCGCTTGCGCCAGAAAGCTTGATGATGCAGTCCTTATTTACCTGCAATAAACGTTTACTTTCAGTAACAACGTTTAATTCCACCTTCTTCGAAGGGGGACAATCCGCATCCTTCTTCATTGCACGGACAGCTTTGATGATTTCCATAACCCCTTCAAACGCTTTTGCTTCTTTCTTGTAAGCCATCTTAGCGTTATATCTAGGGAAATCCGCCATCATAATGCTACCCTGCGTACCAGGCAAGTTTGCATAAATTTCTTCCGTAACGAATGGAATGAAAGGATGTAAAAGCTTTAACGCATTTTCAAGCACGAAGCAAAGTACAGCCAATGCATCCGCTTTCTTACCTTCATCCTCACCATAAAGTGCAGGCTTGGAAAGTTCGATGTACCAATCGCAGAAATCATCCCAAACAAAAGTGGTTGCCAAATCACTAGCAACACCCAACTCATACTTGTTTAAGTTGGTGGTTACTTCACGGATACAGGTTTGAAGCTTGGAGATAATCCACTTATCCGCAGGTGCAAGCTTTACGTCCGTAATTGCAGGGATTTTCTTCCCTTCTGTATTCATAAGCACGAAACGAGCTGCATTCCACAATTTATTGATGAAGTTACGGCAGGATTCTACCTTTGTATCCGAATAACGAGTATCATTACCAGGAGCAACACCCGTTACCAACGACAAACGCAAGGAGTCTGCGCCGTATTGTTCGATTACTTCCAAGGGGTCGATACCATTCCCCAAGGATTTACTCATCTTTCTACCCTGTTCATCACGAACGATACCATGAATAAGTACGTCGTGGAAAGGCACTTTACCCGTATGTTCAATACCCGAGAAAATCATACGAGATACCCAGAAGAAGATAATATCATAACCCGTAACGAGTACGTCGGTGGGATAGAAATATTTATAATCTTCCGTCAATGCAGGATAGCCAAGCGTAGAGAAAGGCCAAAGCGCAGACGAGAACCAGGTATCCAAAACGTCTTCGTCTTGATGAATATGCGTACTACCGCACTTAGGGCAAACCGTAGGATCTTCCTTAGAGCAAATTACTTCACCGCAATCTTCACAATACCATACGGGAATACGATGGCCCCACCAAAGCTGACGGGAAATACACCAATCGCGTACGTTTTCCATCCAGTTATAATAAATCTTCGAGAAACGTTCGGGTACGAATTTTACCTTATTTTTCATAACCGCCTGAATTGCAGGCTTTGCAAGAGGTTCCATCTTTACAAACCATTGTTTGGAAACGATGGGCTCTACCGTAGCATGACAACGGTAGCAGTGACCTACGTTATGATTATGCGCTTCAATTTTCACAAGATTACCGCGAGCCTCTAAATCCGCCACGATTTTCTTTCTTGCAACGTATCTATCCAAACCGTTGTATTCGCCAGCAAGCTCGTTCATCGTACCATCGTCGTTCATTACGCGGATGATGGGCAAGTTGTGACGTTTACCAACCTCAAAGTCGTTGGGGTCGTGTGCAGGGGTAATCTTAACGCAACCCGTACCAAACGCAGGGTCAACGTAAGCGTCTGCCACAACGGGGATTTCTCTATCCGTCAAGGGCAATTTCAAGGTTTTACCAACCAACGCCTGATAACGTTCGTCATCGGGATGTACCGCAACCGCCGTATCGCCGAGCATTGTTTCAGGACGGGTCGTAGCAACTACGATTTCCGTACTGCCATCCGTTGCAGGATAGCGAAGGTGCCAGAAATGGCCACCCTCTTCCGCATATTCAACTTCCGCATCGGAAAGCGCCGTTTTACAGCAAGGACACCAGTTGATAATTCTATCCCCTTGATAAATCAAACCCTTTTCATAAAGGTTAACGAATACTTCGCGTACCGCGCGAGAACATTTTTCATCCATGGTGAAAGCTTGGCGAGACCAGTCGCAAGACGTACCCATTTTGCGTTGCTGTAACATAATACGGTTGCCGTACTGTTCTTTCCAATCCCAAGCGCGCACAAGGAACCCGTCACGACCGATATCTGCCTTCGTCACCCCTTCCGCTTTCATTTTTTCAACAATTTTTACTTCCGTAGCAATCGACGCGTGGTCACAACCAGGCAACCAAAGCGCAGAATACCCCTGCATTCTCTTAAAACGAATGAGGGTGTCCTGCATCGTAGCGTCCATCGCGTGCCCCATGTGCAACTGCCCCGTAATATTGGGGGGAGGCATCATGATGGTAAAAGGAACTTTGTTTTCATCTACTTCCGCGCGGAAATAGCCCGACTGTTCCCAGTCGGCGTAAATTCTGTCCTCGAAATCTTTTGGATTGTATGTCTTTTGCATTTCCATAATATGTCGTAACCTCTTTATCGGGTTTAT
>JAFVQP010000187.1 GCA_017504735.1 Clostridia bacterium
CCTGACACGGCGGTTATCGACCCGTTCTGTTCTATCCCCACCCTGTCCATGACCGGTAACGCGATGATTATCGACACGCCTGAAAACCGTCCTCTGCCCCAATATCCCAGAAACGTTATCCGTTCGGCGGTACAACAAATGAAGGATTGCGGTTTGGCGGACACCATGTTGATTTTACCCGAATTTGAGTTCTACCTTTTCGACCAAGCCGGTTGGGAAGTTAGCGGAAGCCAAATCACGGCTTTTGTAGACGCAAAACAATCGTATTGGAACAGTGCAACCGAAGGTCTTGGCGTGGTTGTACCCAAACAAAAAAATTATCATATTGCAAAACCGTTTGATATTTCCTACGAGTGCCGTAGCGAAATGTGTATGCATATGAAAGACGCTGGTATTGAAATCAACTACCATCACCCCGAAGTAGCGGCTTCCGGTCAATTTGAAATTGAACCTCAACTTGGCGAAGTGGTACACATGGCTGACGCCACGATGATGATTAAATACATCATCCACAACACCGCGTTAAAATATGGAAAAACCGCAACGTTTATGCCCAAGCCCATCTACGGCGAAGCTGGTAGCGGTATGCACGTGCATATGTTGCTGATGAAGGACGGCAAGCCCGTATTCTCCGACGACAACGGCTATGCTCATTTAAGTGAAACGGCGCACTACTTTATGGGCGGTTTGTTAAAGCACATCGCTTCCCTTTGCGCGCTTACCAACCCCAGCACCAACTCGTTTAAGCGTCTTGTGCCCGGGTTTGAAGCACCCGTTACCGTAGGGTATGCTACCTCTAACCGTAGCGCGGTTATCCGCATACCTGCCTATGCAAAATCCCCCAACAAACGTCGTTTTGAACTTCGCAACCCCGACGCAACCTGCAACCCTTATTACTGCTATGCGGCAATCCTTATGGCAGGGCTTGACGGCGTGAAGAACAAGATTGACCCGCACGCAAACGGTTGGGGTCCTTACGACGTGAACTTGTATCATTTGCCCGAAGAAGAAAAGGCAAAATTGCAAGGTTTACCCACGTCCTTAGAAGAAGCGTTGGACGCTTTGGAAAAGGACCACGACTACCTCACGGCTGGCGGTGTATTCCCCGAAGAACTTTTGAAGAACTTTATCAAAACCAAGCGCGAAGAATGCAGACAAATGTCCGCTATTCCTCATCCCGCTGAATACGATAAGTATTTCAACTTATAATCCAAACCATACGGCGCTTGCAAAAAGCGCCGTAAATTTTATATTTACGAAAAGTGTATAGGGTTATTTATTTGACAGCCCATAAAAAATATGATATAATTTAGAAAAATCCTACGATATGAGGAAAATTTAGGAGAAAGAATTATGATTGATATGTCTTTAATCAAAAGTGCAGACCCCGAAGTGTATTCTGCCATGAACGACGAACTGTGCCGTCAACGTGAAAACATTGAATTGATTGCCAGTGAAAACATGGTATCCCCTGCCGTTATGGCGGCAATGGGTTCGCACTTGACCAATAAATATGCGGAAGGTTTACCCGGAAAACGTTACTATGGCGGTTGCCAATACGTAGACGTTGTAGAAGATTTGGCAAGAGACCGTTTGAAAGCATTGTTCGGTTGCGACCATTGCAACGTACAACCGCACAGTGGTGCGCAAGCGAATATGGCTGTATATTTCGCTATGCTGAAACCCGGTGACACCGTTATGGGTATGAACCTCTCCCACGGTGGACATCTTACGCACGGCTCGCCTGTAAATATGTCGGGTAGCTATTTCAATTTCGTGGCTTACGGTGTTTCCCCTGAAACGGAAGCAATTGATTATGACGAAATGGAAAAAATTGCAATGGATTGCCAACCTAAGCTGATTGTTTCGGGTGCAAGCGCATATCCCCGCACCTTAGATTTCAAGCGTATCCGTGAAATTTGCGACAAAGTAGGCGCATATATGATGGTAGACATCGCGCACATTGCAGGGCTTGTCGTAGCAGGCGAACATCCCTCTCCCGTACCCTATGCCGATTTCGTTACCACGACGACGCACAAGACGCTTAGAGGACCTCGCGGTGGCGTTATTATGTGCAAAGAACAATACGCAAAACAAATTGATAAATCGGTATTCCCTGGCAACCAAGGCGGTCCTTTAATGCACGTGATTGCAGGCAAAGCTGTTGCGTTCAAAGAAGCACTTTCGCCCGAGTTTAAGGCATATCAACATCAAATTATCCTCAACGCCAACGCTATGGCGGATGAGTTTACGAAAAACGGAATCCGCTTGGTTTCAGGCGGTACGGACAACCATTTAATGCTTCTCGACCTGCGCGAAACGGGTGTTACGGGTAAAGAATTGGAAAAGATGTTGGACGAAGTTCACATCACGGCAAACAAGAACACCATTCCTTTTGAAACCACCTCTCCGTTTATTACCAGCGGTCTCCGTATCGGTACGCCTGCGGTTACCTCCCGTGGATTTAAGGAAGAA
>JAFVQP010000024.1 GCA_017504735.1 Clostridia bacterium
GCCAATATGTAAGTTTTTCCTTTATTTATAAGGGATTTCGCCTCCTTTTGGATATAGATTTTCGTTGTTAAAATTCACAGGAAAACTTACTATATCCCTATTATACCAATGTCGGGGGCCATCGCCGCGCCCATATTATTGACGTCCGTAATACCAAAGTCAACCACCTTGCCAAAAGTGGCACAATCCACCCCTAAAGAGGCATTACAGGCACCCATGTCTGCGATGAATATACCGCCAGCCCCCGTAACCGTCCACTGCGATTGCGGCGGACGAGTATTTCCTAGCTCCAACGGATAACGATATTGCCGTTCTGCCGAAGAGAAATGGCTACCCGTCGCCGCCACTACTTTTTTACAATATCCCGCATTCACAAAAGCGGCCCCTACCGCCATACTTTCCGCAAGCGTGGAGCATGCCCCATACACTCCAAGAAATGGAACGTCAAAATCCCTTGCAGCAAAGGATGCGGAAATGATTTGATTGAGCAAATCCCCCGAAATCAACATATCCACGTCCTCTTCCTTCGCCCCTGCGTTTTCTATCGCGCGTTGAATGGCATAGGTCAGCATTTTACACTCCGCTTTTTCGTAGGTATTTTCCCCAAACATATCATCCGTTAGGGTTTTATCCACGTAATTTCCAACGACACCAGCACATTCCTTGGGCCCTGCAATTGTACCCGTTGCCACCAACCGAGGTTTCCTGTTAAAAAAAATCGTTTGCATACCGTCAGTATGGTACAAGCGTGGTCTTTTATACAAAAACACTCGGCAGTTTTATCCACCGAGCATCTTGTTCATCGAAAAATTTCGTCAATTTCTATCATTTTCTTGTAAATTTTCTTTGCCATCAGGTAAAAGCCCAAATCGTTGGGGTGACAACCGTCCACCATACAATTTTCCTTATCCTTCGGAAAGAAGGTCTTACCCGCCAAGAAATACACCTTTTTATCCCCGTTTGCGCGCGCTTTACGATAGGTCGCACGGATAATATTCTCACGTTCCACCTGGTCAGGTCTTCCGTAATAATCAGGCTTTGTCAAAAACAAAATCGGCGTATCGGGACGTTGCTGACGGTAACGCCGGTAGAAGGCGTAATGGGTATCTCGCAAATGCTCCACGCTTGGCGCGTTATGATCATAATCGCAAACAAACAAACTACAATCAATCCCTGCGAGATAATCCGCCATGGTCTGTTCCCCACGCGCATTTCCTGAAAAGCCAAAGTTCCAAAAGTCGATATTATTCCACTTTGCAATCGTGCCCTGGTAACTGTTGTCGGGACGAGATGCGCAACCGCCTTGCGTGATGGACGAACCGTAATATACAATTTTTCCCACGTCGCGGTAAGCTTTCCCCTTTTTCACCGTTGCGTTTTCATCCAATCCAATCGCAAGCGAGGTAACGTCGTTGTACAAAGGAAAATGCAATATGTAATTCCGCATACCGCCCGGCAACGGACAAGACAACTCGTACCCGTCCTTATTATGTGGCAATGGAGGTAAAATTTTGACAAGCTTTACACCATCTTCCGTTTCTTCCAACAAGGAAAAACCACCCTGCCCCGTAATCGGCATATGCACCATCAAGCGCAATGCAGGATAGCCAACGCGCAGGGTCAGCGTGGAAGAGTCGGTTGCAAAACGCACCCGTCCGCCTGCCGTGTAATTGCTCAACCCCTCAACACCATCATTGACCGTTGCCCCAATCGCGCGGTCCATACGGACAAATTCCTTCTGCGTTTCGTGATAATAAACGCCGTGCAAGGAAAAACTCTCGTGCGGGATGGTGTAATAGCGCACCCCACCTTCAAGCGTCGTGTTTTGCAGGTTAAAATTTTTATCAATTTGGGAAATATCCATAGCAAAATCCCCTTTTACTTCCATATAAATACATTATACAACCGACAAAGTAAAATGTCAATGGAACGCGAATTTTTTCCAAGCAATTTCACAAAAAAAGATATACAATCCCCACCGCGGTACCCGCTAGCACGCCATAAACAATGATTGGTCCTGCCACGATGAACATTTTTGCAGCCAAACCATACACCCAGCCTTCCGTTTTGAACTCCATCGCAGGCGATGCCATGCTGTTGGCAAAACCCGTAATCGGTACAATTGATCCTGCGCCCGCATATCGTCCGATACGGTCATAAACCCCAAGCCCTGTCAATAGCGTACCCAAAAAAATCAACCCGATACTAACTGCCGAGGCAAGCTCGTCCCCATACAACCCTAGCGCTTCTTCAAAAATTACACGCAAGGCTTGTCCGATACAGCACACCAAGCCACCAACCAAAAAGGAGCGGAAACAGTTTTTAAAATGCTGCGTCGGTGGATCAAACGAATGTACGTAGGCAATATAATTTTTATTGTAATTTTGCCGATTTTTACCTGTCACCGCAACCCTGCCCCCTTCATTTCCTTTTTATTATGTGCCGCGGGGAAACAAGTTTCCCGCTCGTCACGACTCCTACCCTCTAAATTTCCCTCTTTTATTTTTCGCATAATATCCTCGCAAACAATTTGCGCAAATCCCTCAAATTTATACTTTTCCCCATAATTTCTTGACAAGGCACACCAAAGCTGTTATAATACCATTATAAATAATGTAGGGAGATTATATTATATGAACACAAGGAAAAAAGTCCTTTTTTGCAATTTAGCAATCATTGCATTGTGTATATTATCCATTGTACCCTATTTCTTTATGCCATTTTGGCAGGTAACGGCAAAATACACTTTAACCGCCGATACCTTAAAAACAATGCTTCCCTCAGCGGAAGACAATGCAAGCGACCCCGATGCCCCTATCGATACGGATGACTTACTCTCCAAGATTGACTTCTCGGAGGTTGTGGGCAAAGAAGGTATTACCTTATCGTTGTCCATCACCTTGGAAACCACGGACGTCTTAAGCGCAATTTCCGCTGAGCCAACCGAATTGGTGGAAACGATTTTGGATACCAACGTACATAATCTTGTCAACCAAATCAGCGAGCCGATGAATACCGTAGTTAAATCGACTGTAAAAGTAGTTGTAAAAACTGCGCTGACGGAAGGTATTAAAGAAGAAGTCAAAAAGACACTCGGTGAAAATGCCACGGACGAGCAACTGACGGAAGAACTTAAAAAGGCAGGCTTGGACGAAGCATTTATCGACCAAAAAACCAGCGATTTGGTTGACACCATCTATCAACCTGGCACAACAAGTGAAAGCGCAGCTGATGCAACCGTGGATATCGCAGTGGACTTTGCGCAAAAAATGAAAGACAGCGGCAACCCCGATTATGCGGATTTAGAGTTGACGGAAGAAACGAAAGCGGACTTAAAAGCGGATCTTTTAGAACAGTTTAAAAACTTTGAAAACGAAGACGGCACCATCGACCCCGAAGCATTTACCACTGATTTCTTTTTAAATATGTTAAAGGGTGAAACTTCTGACGACGATGAAAATACGGAAACGGCAGCGGTACTCGCAACTCCCCTCTCCGCGAAACCTATGTCGGACGGTTCTTCGGAAACGGATGCAAACGCAGAGCTTCGCCAAGCATTAACCGATAAACTGATGGAGATTCTTGGCGGTGCAAAAGACAAAATCGCAATGGTGATCAAGGTGTTAGGCTACGTTATCCTTGCGACCTTCGCAATTTGGTTGTTCCCTATCGTAAAAATCCTGTTAAAATTGCAAAAGCGCAACAATGCGATTAAGGTCGGCTTGCCCATTTGGCTTGGCTCCCTTCCCTTTGTGGTGCTTTGCTTGCTTCCCACAATTGCGTTTACACTTTTGAAAAATCCCCCCGCAGCCCTTGCCGGCGCAATGGACGCACTTGGTGGCTTGAGCATCACCTTTACCTCTTGCGCAATCGTTTCCTTTATCGTAGGAATTGCGTTGGCTGTGCTGGTACTCTTCTTCTATGGTAAACAGCGTAAAATTTTGAAATCCGGTGGCGGTTATA